>NZ_CALUHA010000017.1:0-57623 GCF_944320325.1 Alistipes megaguti | reverse complement strand
TATTGTTTGAAATCACTCTTTTTCAAGAGTGGAAAACTTTAGCTGCTCAATCACTTCAAAGAACGCTGTTCGTATATGGCTATATGAACAATTCCTTATTCTTGCGGGGTTCCGATCGCTTCTCTCAGCCCTCCTTCGCCCCTGGACTGACCGCCGTTTTTTCAGCGGAAAGTGGTGCAAAGATAAACACTTTTTTTGAAACCTCCAAATCTTTTTTCAAGATTTCTTTTCGATTCGAAAACTTCCAGAACCCTCTCACTCGCATCTCGGCCATCGCTGACCTAAGCGCGGACTGCAAAGGTAAGAACCTTTTCCGAATCTTCCAAATCTTTTCGAAAGATCTTGTCAAAACGTCTCAGAACCTCGTCACTTCGGTCGAAATCCCGCGGCTGCAACCGCCGTCTCTCTCAAAGCGGGTGCAAAGATAAACACTTTTTCCCGTCCCCTCCAAATATTTTCCACACTTTTTTTGCCCCTCCTTTTGCCCAAATCGCAAACTCCCCTATCATTCAAATAGTTACTTATGAAAAAATTTTAGAAATGGAATCGACTACGAAGAGGCCAAAATCAGGATCGTATACAGGGAATCCGGGAAAAGGTTCCCTCCGCCTGTCGTCCGACTGCGTATCAAAAACGGAAGGGGCCCCAAATAAAAAAGGGATACAAACCAGTTGCACCCCTTTGCAATACGATCTCAAAACCTTAAAAAGCGGCTTGACGACGTCGCCAATTCAGCATCGGCTGCTAACGGATTCCGGTAGCGACAATGCAGTTGGGCACGCCGCGTTCTCCGGCATGGTCGAAACGGTGATTGTCGTACGGATGGTTGAGCACCCCTTCCCGCGAGGTCCAGAGGGTCGACGAGCCTCCGCCGTCGAGATTCAGCGCCTCGACCAGCCCCAACTGCCGCGCGATAAAGGCCTCTTCGGCAATCGTCACACCGTCGGCCTGTCCCTTGAAACGACCGTCGATGACTGCCATGACGACAGTACCGTCCGCCCGCTTTCCGATCAGCGTCCGGGGATTACGGCCCGTATAGAAGGGATCCTCCGAATCATAAACGACCACTCGGCCGTCAGCCACCAGCACGGGTCCGGCCGCCAGCGCCGAGCGGTAACGACGCATGACCTGGTCATAGTCGGCCGTATCGCAGCGGAAGATCTCCATGCGACGCCCCTTCCGGTCCTTGAAAGCCACCACTCCGTTTGTGCGCATCAGCTCTTCGGGAGTCGTGCGCCCCATGATCCGACCCTCGTTCCAGACGAAGGTCACCGGTTCGAAGGTCTTGACATTGAAATAGCCGCCGTTGACAGCGATATCGGCATCGGCCCCGCTGCCCAGTTTACTCGTGATTTCGGCCCGTCGTTCGAGGCAAAGAATCCGGGTCTTAAAACGCCGCGGCGGGTAGCTCACCACGGCAATACTCTGCCGCGAATCGAAAAGATCGACTTGCGCATAGCGGCTTTCAGCGCCGTTTCCCAGATCGGCAATCTGCCAGGCGGCCGACGCCAGGGCTGCCGAGTCCGCCGGAGTCTGGGCCTGCATCGAAAAAACGGAGAGGAGCGCCAGGGCTCCCAGGAAGAATCGCATCATGATGGCTGAAGATTTGGATATTAACGTCCACAAATTTAGGAATTAAAATGAATCCTCCAAATCGGCCGATTTTCCTGAAACAACCTTCGGAGCTGGCAACGCACCTATTGTCAACGGCTTGCACGCCTCGTTACAAAACCATGAATCCTGTCCTGACACCTCCATCGAGGCTGTGATCCGGTTGTCCGTCGGCCTTCGGGTGAAGAAAAACGATGCGGCGCGATCTTCGCATGGGAATTTTGCGTACTTTCGGGGAGCGAAACGACACGCCCCCCACAACGAGATGGACAACAAGATCGAAAAACTCACTTTTCATGCGCCGGATCTCTCCACCCGGCAGGAGATCCCCGTGGCGGGCGGCGAAGTGAAGGCCGGCTTTCCTTCGCCGGCCGACGATTTTCTCGACTCGCCGCTCGACCTGAACCGCGAACTGGTCCACAATCCCGCCTCGACCTTCTTCGTGCGGGTCTCGGGCGACAGCATGGCCGGCGACGGAATCGGCGACGGTGACCTGCTGGTGGTCGACCGCTCGGTGGCCCCCTACGACGGCTGCATTGCGGTCTGCTACGTCGACGGCGAGTTCACGGTCAAGCGCGTGCGACTCGAAAAGGGGTGTGCCTGGCTCCTGCCCTCGAATCCGAAATATCGTCCGATCCGCGTTGATGCGGGCAACGAATTCCTTGTCTGGGGCATCGTCCGCCACGTCATCAAAACCTTCAAATAGGCAACCATGTACGGGCTCTGCGACTGCAACAACTTCTACGCCTCCTGCGAGCGGCTCTTCCGGCCTGATCTCGTGGGACGTCCCGTCGTGGTGCTCTCGAACAACGACGGCTGCGTGCGACTTGTTGCCTGTGAAACAGATAAGCAGGCGTTTATCGACTCTGGTTGATGAATAACTGATAATCTGGTGTAGAGTGCGATTCTCTATCGTCTTGATGAGCGGACGAAAACACTTTCCCTATTGGTACAGGATGGCAACCTGTATCGGTGAAGCGGGAATGAAAGCGGGTAAGGCGTAATCCGGACGACGATCCCCGCAAGTGTGAAAGTATGCGTAAGAATGCTGAATCCATATAATCATCGATACGTTGACCAAGCCTACCCGGAATATCAGGCTTGCCCAAAATGGGAACGATTGCTGGACTGTGATAATTGCATGACCGATTACAGTCGCTCATCCACACGGCGATCCGGTGAACAGTGGGACGCTAACCTTTCGTCAAAACAGATTGTCGGAACAAGTTAACCATACGTCGGTTCTGCCCTTGGCAGTAGGCAGCCAGCCATATACCGGCGCAAGGGAGGATGGGGTAAGAAGCTAACGCTTGCGGGAAAGCCGCAGAATATGCAGACGTACCCCCGTTGTGTTTTCATAAATCTATCAAGTACCAGTTAAAACGATGAACACGGATACACATCCGATGTATGAATGGAAAACATTGCCTTGGAGTAAAATCGAAAGGTGTGTTTTCAAACTGCAAAAGAGGATTTACAAGGCATCTCAACGCGATGACATCTATCAGGTGCACAAACTTCAAAAACTTCTTATCAAATCCCGTTATGCCAAGCTATTGGCAATACGGAAAGTAACTCAGGATAACCACGGTGCGAAAACCGCCGGAGTGGATGGTGTAAAATATCTGACCGGCAAACAGCGCATGAGGCTATCCGAAGAACTCGGTCTGCATCATCGCGCCAAACCGCTACGCAGGGTATGGATACCCAAACCGAACTCGACCGAAAAGCGTCCTCTCGGCATTCCGGTTATGCGAGACAGAGTGCTTCAGGCGCTTCTGAAACTCGCTCTGGAACCAGAATGGGAAGCGAGATTCGAGCCAAACAGCTATGGTTTCCGCCCCGGGCGGTCGGCACAAGATGCGATCGCAGCCATATTCAACTGCATAAATCAACGTGCGAAATGGGTCCTCGATGCTGATATTGAAAAGTGTTTCGACAGGATAAACCACCAAAAATTGCTGGATAAGGTCAATACAATACCTTTATTCCGTCAAATGATTAAAGGGTGGCTGAAAGCCGGGATACTTGAATCCGATGTTTTTTCTGAAACCGAAGCCGGGACACCGCAAGGTGGGGTTATTTCTCCTTTACTTGCAAATATTGCCCTGCACGGAATGGAAGAATATCTTGGACGAATATTCAGGATCAGGAGGATCGGAAATGGCAAATTCAGTCAGAAGATCACATTTATCCGTTATGCCGATGATTTTGTGGTGATACATCAAGACCGGGAGGTACTTGAACAATGCCGTAAACTGTTGGATGAGTGGTTGGCAGAAATCGGACTGGCGATGAAACCGTCCAAAACACGATTAGTACACACCTTGCATTCAATAGACGACAGTAAGCCTGGCTTTGATTTTCTCGGAGTGACCGTAAGGCAGTTCCCTGTCGGACGTACTCATACCGGAACGGATCAGTGTGGCAATCCTCTGGGGTATAAGACGATCATCAAACCCTCGAAGAAATCCCAAACGCGACACTATCAGCGTATGAAGGAGATTATTTACCGGCAACGGGCATCTCCACAGGAATCACTTATACACGAATTGAATTCCGTAATACGCGGATGGTCGCTATATTATGCAGGACAGGTATCGAAAGACGTCTATTCCCGCATGGATTTTCTGTTATTCAAAAGTTTATACCGCTGGGCTACCCGCCGCCATGGAGGTAAACACAAGAAACGGATTGTCCGTAAATATTGGAGACTCGAAAAGGGACGATGGCAATTTGAAACCCGAAAAGAGGTTAAATTACAGTACCATAGTTCGACACCCGTTGTCCGTCATGTGAAAGTAAAAGGGAACCGTTCTCCGTTTGACGGAGATTGGATTTACTGGGGCAAACGACTCGGTAAATATGGCGGCCTCACGTCACGAAGGTCGTCGCTACTTAAACGGCAAAACTTCAGATGTGCGTATTGTGGGTTATCGTTTACGGCAATGGATTTGATAGAAGAAGATCATTTGTTACCTAAAATAGTGGGAGGTAAGAATGATTTGCGTAACTGTCAGTTGCTTCATCGCCATTGCCACGATCAGAAAACAACGGTCGATGGCAGTTATGAAGCTCGCGGTAGCGGAATACAACGAGGAGCCGTGTGAGGTGAAAGTCTCACGCACGGTTCTGAAGTGGCAGTCGGGAGAGTGATCTCCCGACTGACCATAACATCATCGCCCGATCTAACGAGGCCAAGGCCCTCGGCATCGGCATGGGGCAGCCCTTCTACCAGATCCGGCCGCTCGTCGACCGCGGGCAGGTCACGGTCTTTTCGGCCAACTTCGCCCTCTATGGTGACCTGTCGCGCCGCGTGATGGCGACGCTCCGCTCGCTGGTACCCGGCATCGAGGTCTACTCGATCGACGAGGCGTTCTTCGATCTGCGGGGCATGGCCGAGCCGCTCGACGAACTGGGCCGCACGATCGGCCGCACCATCCGCCGGAACGTCGGGATTCCCGTCAGCATCGGCATCGCCCCGACCAAAACGCTGGCCAAGATCGCCTCGAAACTGGCCAAGCAGTATCCACGCCTCAACGGCTGCTGCTACATGCACCGGGAGGAGGACATCACGAAGGTGCTGCGAAAATTCCCGCTGCAGGAGGTCTGGGGCATCGGCCGGCGTCATGGACGGATGTTCGACCGCATGGGGTTGCGCACGGCGCAGCAGTTCGTCGAACTGCCGCAGGAGTGGGTACGCGCCCGCATGGGCGTCACCGGGCTGCGCACCTGGAGCGAACTGCAGGGCGCGGAGTGCATCTCGTTCGAACATATGCCGCCCCGCAAACAGCAGATCACCATCTCGCGGAGCTTTCCCCACGAAATCTACACCCTCGAAGAGCTGGACCGCATCGTGGCCGAATTTGCGTCGATGTGTGCCGAGAAACTTCGTGGTGAAGGTTCGGTCTGCTGTGAAGTGCAGAGCTATCTGTTGACGAATCGGCATCGTGAGGATCAGCCGCAGCGCTATGAGACGAGCCTTCAATTGTTGCCGGAGTCAACCAACAGTACACTTGAAATTGTGCGACAGGCCCGCATTGCCCTGCGACAGGTCTTCCAGCCGGGCTACGGATACAAGAAGGCGGGCGTGATTCTCTCGCAAATCACACCGGCTACGGGAATGCAGCGGTCGCTCTTCGCCGGGGATTCGCACGAGAAGCAGGCGCGGCTGATGAAGGTGCTCGACACGGTTAACAAGAGCTACGGCAAGGGGAAAGTCGTCGTGGCGGCACAGGGGACCGAGCCCTTCCGCATGAACCGCGAGCACCTCTCGCCGCGCTACACGACCTCCTGGGACGAGCTGCTGGTGGTGAAGGCCTGACGGCCGCCGTCCGGGACCGTTCAGCGTAACCGCTCTCCATCGCGTCTCTCCTCCGACCATACCGATCCGCCGCCCCCCTCCACGCCGCCGCCCTCCACGAACGAGGCCGGCCCATTGCAGGGCCGGCCTCTGCCGTCTCCGGTCAGTTCTGCGGGAACCTGTCGGGATCAATCAACATATTCGATCTTGGCCGTATAGTCCTTGTCCACCGACACAGTCCCTTCCTGCGCACGACGCATCCTGATGACCATCTTGCCGTACTTGCAGTAGCGGGCCTTCACCGTGGTCAGGGCCGGACAATCCGAGACGTCGAGCAGCGTCAGCTGGGAGTTGTTCGACACGTCGACGGTCTGGAGTTTCGACGACGACACCCGCACGCCGCTGGAGTAGATCGGCGGACGCCCCTGCGTCATCAGGCTGCCCGACAGGCTCAGCGTCGTGAGGTTCACATCCCCGAGGATGATCTCCTCGAGCGGGTTGTAGGACATCACGACGGTCTGCAGTGCCAGGTTTTTGCTCAGATCCAGATGCGTGATCTGGTTCATGGCGCAATAGAGCGTTTCGAGATTCTCGAACGCCTCGATACCGGTCAGATCGGCGATCTGGCATCCCGGGATGAAGTTGATCGAGGTGGCGGCCAGACCGACCTCGGTCAGTTCGCACGAGGTGCTCGAGGCATCGAGGATGAAGCCTTCGCTGAACAGCGCATCGCGGAAGTTGGCATCGGGGATCTCGACGAGCTGCGCATTGGGGTTGAACTGGCTGATGAAGAGCGAAGCCTCCAGGTCACCGTCCGTCTGCCGGAAGGTCACCGTGGCATTGCGCGACGACTTGCCGGCCGCCACATCGAAGGTCAGCACTTTGGACTCCAGCGCCCGTGTTCCGGGCTGCTCGACGAGCGTCACCCAGTCGCACGTCTCGGGAATGTCGATCGTATAGGGGACATTGGCCAGCACCTTGACCTCGATCCGATGCGCCTCAATGTCCTGGAACTCGAAACGGTCGGGCGTAAGACGGATCCCGACATTCTGCTCTTGAGAGACATCGACCGTCACCGGCTCCATCCCTTCGGCCTCAAAGATGATCCGCGCCTCACGCGGCCCGTAGGTGTCGTTGGCCGGCACCTCGAAGTAAAGCCAATCCTCCGATACGCCGCGTGTCAGGTCGCCATTGTGGTCCACCAGCCAAGGAGTCTCGCTCTCGACGCGGTAGGTATAGTCGAGATTCGACGCTACGACCAGCGTCACGTCGCCGCCCTCGGGTCCGAATCCGAACTCGCGCTGCGACCCTGCATCGAACAAACTGCTCGGCTGCTGGCTGACGGTCAGATCGACCGTGCGGCTGCCGCAGACGAACGTGAAGGTTTCGCTGCGCAGGTCGTAACCGGAATTGGGATCGGCCGTGAAGGTGACCACATCGCCGTTCTGGCCGCGCTCCACCGAGGGGTGGCACCAGGTTTTGCGGCCGGCGAGCCGCCACTCGCCCTCCGACTGAACCGTGACGTCGAACGATTCGCCCGCCGCCTTGAAATTCAGCTCCGTACAGTCGATCCCCACCCGGCCGCCATTGTCGTTGGCGACCTTCGAGTCATCGTTGCCGCAGGCGGTGGACAGAAGCGCCGCGGTCAGGAAAAATATCCATTTTTTCATTGTCATTCGCAGTTTTAGGTCATTACTCCCAGTCTTTGGTGAACAGTTCGCCCGTGAAGAGGATCTCGTCGTCGTAGAGCTCCGCGGCCATCATGCCGAACATCTCCGTATAGTCGTAGGGGCGCATGTTGTAGAGCAGATTGACGCCGTAGCCGTCGTTACGGAGCTGACGCATGCGCAGTTCGCTCGGGATCTGGTTCGAGGCGCCGCTCGTGATCGAGATGTCGTACGGGAAGGGGCCCCACTGCGACTTCTCCATGCCGAGGAAATCCTCCCAGCCGTCCAACAACGTATTGCCGTACATCGAATAGTAGGCATAGTCGACAAAGTCGCCGGGGGTCATGCCGCCGATCCGCTCACTGAAGTCCATGTAGCGGCCGATGTGGTAGACGGTCAGCAGTTTGTCGGGCATGGCGCGCTTAACCTCATAGCACAGACGCGCGTAATTGGCGGCCGACGGCTCCTCGAGGCCCTCGGGAGCGGTCCAGTTCGAATCCTCGTAGTAGCTGGCATACTCGTCGTCGAAGTCAATGCCGTCGAGCCCATAGGCGTCAACCACGCTGCGCAGCTGGGCCGCAAAGTCGGCCGCCTGCGCGGCCGAAAGGTTTGCCGGTCCCACATCGGTGTGGTTGCCCAGAATCGAGAGGCAGACCTTGATGCCCAAACGCTGCAGCGGAGCGATGTAGGTCTCCCGATTTTCGAGAACATGGGTCACATTCTCGTTCATATGGATGTAGGCCCGCTTCGAGACGGCATCGTAGTTGATGTTCGCCGCGAAGATGTTGACGATATCGACGATGGGCTTGCCGCTGTTTTTCAGCGTATACTGGGCAGCATTGAGCGGCGAGCAGTCGTTGACCTCGACATAGACGATCGTCCGTATGCCGCTCTCCTTGGCGCCGTCGGGACGGGCGCCGCCGTTGCGCACGACAAGCAGATGCCAGTCGGCGCCTTCATCCATGGCCACCCCGTCGGTTGAGACACTCGCACGCAGCGGCACGGCATACTCCACGGCGGGATCCACCCGCTCGTCCGTACGAAGCGTCACCGCCATCGGATGGGGCCGTTTGCCGGGAGCGACAACCAACTGTCCGTCGTCCTCGATCGAGAGCAGCTCTGCGGGGAAAAGTTCGTAATCGGTCCCCTGCTCCTCGTTGTAGCTTTCGAGCAGAGAGGGGTCGAGCTCGAGGCTCGCATCCACGGCCTTGCGGGGATTGCCCGTCAGACCGAACTGGAATTCCACGACGGCCTTTCCGTCGTAGACCTCTACCGACGAGACGCTCTGCGAAGCATCCGAACGCCGCAGATAGCCGAAACTGCGATCCGTTTCGTTCCATCCCGCCGTATCGCCGCCCGGGAGCTGAATCTCCTCCGAGCAGGCCACCATCGCCACGGCCAGCAGCAGCATGAACCGCGCTGCTGCCGAGACGATTGCATTCTTATCTATTCTGAAGATCATGTTATGCTGTTTTAGGAAGTTTCCGACACACTATTTTTCGGGCAGTTCGACCTGCGTCCACTTCATTCCTTCGGGAGCCGTGGCATCGTTGCCGTAGGGCGACCAGTCGCGGACGACATTGCCGGCTCCGTCGTTGAATTTCCAGTAGGCCACCAGATTCTCCGAGGCGGGATCGACCGTATAGAAGTGGTCGGGCGCCGCGATCTCGTCGGCCGTGAGCACGCGGTTCCAGATGCGCACCTCGGCAATCTCACCGGCCAGTTCGCGTTTCCGCTCATAGGAGTATCCGATGTGGAAACCGCGCGTGGACTGCTCCTGATCGATGGCGGCATAGGTACCCCAGTTGACGGCGCCGTATCCGCACGTGCCCGAGGACTGGAGTTTTCCGTTGACATAGATGCAGAGCCTGCCGCTGTCGTAGGTCACGGCGATGTGTACCCACTCGTTGACCGGCAGGGCATTGGCGGCATTACCCACGGTGGGGAATTTGGCATAGGAGCCGTTGGTCACCTGAATCTGGTCCGAAGGGAACGAACTGTCACCGACGCGGATCAGGAACTTGCCCTCGACACCCATCAGGGTGGTGATCTCGCGGTCGAAGTTGCGGAAGCGGACCAGCGCCTCGGCCGTCATCTGCGTCATGGACGAGACGGGCGACGGATCCTTCCATTCGACATCGAGATAGCTGCCCTCGATATCGCCGACGACATTGATGAGGGCCGCTTCGCGGATCACGAAGAAGTTCACGCTGCGCGACGTGAGGATGTCGACGCCCGAGGCTTCGGTCAGCCGGACGGGAAGCACATAGGTCTGATCCTCGGAGAAATCCAGGGCGTCAAGGCCGACGAAGTTCACCGTACACTCCGAGGCGGAGACTCCACCGGCGGGGATCTCGGCCGTAGGATCGTCCATCCGGAAGTTCTCGGCCGGCAGCGGCAGGGCCGCGGCGGCATTTGCATCGTTATAGAGAGATACGAGGCTCTCGTCCGCGCTGTAGGTGAGCGCCACGGGCTCGTCGACGGGCTTGGCCGTGCGGGCAGCCAGAAGCCCCTCCAGTTCGGAGGTCTCTCGCTCGACGAGCAGCCGGACGGGCGTCACGTCGGTCATGAAGACGCGGTTGTCGAATGGCGTACGATCGGGATCCTCGCGCTTGCACCCCGACGCCAGCACGGCGGCCGTCAGCACGACCGTGCCACAAACAGTTGCATAGGATGATTTCATCGGATGAGTCAGTTATTGGGTGAAGGATTCAGGATGTCGATCGCCTTCCGCGTATTGCGGAAGATGAGTCCCGTATCGAAATAGTCGTTCTGGATGTTGTCGATCAGCATGCCGCCCTTGCGTCCCGTGCGGGAGGGTTCGAGCAGCCATTCGGCCGTAGCCGTCAGGGCGCTCTGCAAGCCGAACTCTCCGCCGGCGCCCAGCGCATCGGGAGCCGACACGGCCAACAGGATGCGGTCGGCCGCAAATCCGGCGTTCTCCAGCCGGAAGAAGGTCTCGGCGGCCGATCCCATGGCAGAGGCACCGCGGCCGTCGGCCAGCAGATAGTCGCAGCCGTCGGTCAGCGTGCGATCGTCGAGCAGATCAAGGCTGCCGCCCAGCAGCAGCAGTTTTGCGGCATGACCTTCGCGCCACCGGGTTACCGGACCCAAGAAGGCCTCGCGGCGCGCCTCGAGACGGGCTCGTTCAGCCTCGCCCACGAAGTCGAGCGACGGACCGTCGAACCAGACCACCACGCCGTCGTACCCCCACTTGTCGCACAGACCGAGCGCATAGTCGACATACTCCGCACAGAAGGCCGGGAATCCGTCCGTCTGCGGCTCATCGGCGGTCGGCCCGCCTTCCCCGTCTCCGTTCTCTCCATCGGCCGCGGACGTTTCGCCGTCGGGCTCCTCACCGGCATTCTCTTCGGGCTCTTCGGCCGCCTGAGAGTCGTTCCAGAGGGCCTCGACGTAAGAGTAGGCCACCTCGCAGAGATACTTCGTGGCATAGGCCTCGCGCATTTCGCGCATTTCATCCAGCTCCCGTTCGCACAACGAGTCGGGACGGGCCAGGATAACCATGTCGATGCTGTCGGGCAGCGCGTCAATATGCTGCGGACGCAGCGAAGGCACCTTCACCGAGTTGTCAAAACGGCCGAGCACCAGCTGGTGGTCCGAGGCGCGGAATTCGCGCACGGCCGCCTCGTACATGGCCTCGGTGGCCGCATCGGGGCGCTGCGATCCGGTATCGAGCGGACGGATCTCCGTCCAGTCATCACACGCGGAGAGGGCGACCGTCACCGCGAGCAACAGCGTTTGAGATATGATGTGTTTCAGATTCATAAGGGCAGAGTTTTATTGCTTGTTGGTCGTATCCCACCAGAGTCTCGTGGCCAGGTTGTCGGGACCTTTCAGGTACTCCGAAATGGCCTGCATCAGATACTGGCGGTTCTCCTGATATTCGCTCTCGGGGTAGCGCATCCGTCGGGCTCCGGCCTGTTTATCGGTAATCTCGCTGCCATAGCTGTAGACGGCCCCCATCAGACGGGGATAGCCCGTACGGCGGAATTCGGCCCAGCCTTCCTGCCCCAGCGGGAAGCAGGCGATCCACTTCTGGGTGATAATGCGTTCGAGATTCTCCTGCAGGGCGGCCTCATCGTCCCACTGCACACAGATCGACGTGCCGGGAGTACCGTTGTTGGCCGGAGTCTTCGGATCGATGTAGGCCTGGGGGGCCGTGGTCCCTTTCAGATAGTTGTCGGCACCGGCACTGCCCCACTGCTCGAACGAAAGCCGGACACCCGTCTCATACCAGTCCCGGGCGTCGGACGGAGTGCCATACCAACCGCGCAGCGCCGCTTCGGCCTTGAGGAAGGCCACCTCGGCGGCATTCATCCACAGCAGATGCGTATAGAGGAACGAGCCCTCCTCGATATTGACGTTCGAGAAGCTCTTGGCCTCGGAGTAGGTCGGCAGGCCGGTGCGCACCCCAATGTAGTCGTTCTCCTCGTCGGTGAAGGTCGAAAGGGTGAAATACTGCTCGCGGCGCGGATCGTTGTAGCCGTTCATGAAGGCCGTGATGTCGGCCCCGACACGCGAGTCACCCTTGTTGTACTCGTAGGCCACCACGCGCAGCGGGTGTTTGGTGACCGACATCCAGGCATTGTCGTCGTTCGAGCTCATCGTTCCGACCGAATGGGTGATGGCAGCCACGGCCTGGGTCTTTGCAGTCTCGGGCTCCACCGAGGAGAGACGCATGGCCAGCCGCAAGCGCAGCGAGTTGGCCAGCTTGATCCACTGGATAATTTTTCCCGAATAGACCTTGTCGGCATAGGCGCTGAAGGTTTCGTCCTTATGCGCGGTGAGGACCTCGATGGCATGGTTCAGCTCCTCGAAGAAGCGCAGGTAGACGTCGCGCAGCGAATCGTAGGGGGCCTCGGTCTTGCCATCGGCACCGATCTGCGAATAGGGAATCGGGCCGTAGATATCGGCAATGCGGTGCATGGCGGCGACCTTCAGGATGTCGGCCACGGCCAGCAGCACCTCGTTGTCGGTTCTCGACTGGAGATTGCCCAAATTGATGAAGACGTTGGGAATGGTGTTGTTGAAGGTGTACTGCACCCAGAACTGCTGCGGGTCGAAGGTCGAGAACTTGCCCGTCCAGGCTCCCGAGTCGGCCAGATAGCCGCTGTAGGATCCGCCCATCAGACACTCCACATACTGATAGTGGTTGGCGTCGGTGGGGATCACGCATCCCTGCATGGCTACCAGCGTCGAACGGAGCATGTAGTCGTCCTTGGCCATGTCGTCGGCCGTGGCCTCATAGGGATTGGTATTGTCGTCCTGATAGTTGGCCGTGCAGGCGCCGAGCAGCATCGCCGCACAGCAACCCGCCAGGGACCAACCGTATAATCGTTGTTTCATGGTCCGGAAGGTTTAGAATTTGAGACGGAGATTGAAGCCGATGTTCCGCAGCGAAGGCATCATGAAATAGTCGATGCCCTGGTAGTAGTTGCCCGTGGTGGCCACCGATTCGGGATCAAACGGCGCCTGGCAGTAGATCATCCAGAGGTTGCGGCCCACCAGCGACAGGGTGATTTCGCACACGTCGCCCAGCTTCTTTTTCGGGATGGTGTAGCCGATCGAGGCCTCCTGCAGGCGGAAGTTCGTAGCCGAGTAGGTATAGTACTGCGGTACGCCGTCGCCCTTGGCCACCGTATCATACCAGACGAAGGGCGAGATGCGGTCTCCGCCGTTGATCTCGACATAGCCCCGGTCGCGGGCCTCGGCCGAGGACTCCGAAACGCCGTAATAGTCCATGGCAGCCTGCGTACGCGAGAAGACCACGCCGCCCAGACGGGCCGAGAGCATGAATCCGAAGTTGAAGTTGCCCCACTTGAAGTCGTTGCGCCAGGCCATGTTGGCCTTCGGGAAGACCGAGCCGAGCTTGATGTCGTCGACGTTGTACTCCACCTCGATCGAGCCGTCGGCGGCCGTGTAGATGTTTCCGTCGCTGTCACGCTTCAGGTCGGCAATCGAGTAGAGGTCGCCCAGCGAACCGCCCTTCTTGAGGATGAAGCGGGCCTGTCCCAGACCGCCGATGTTGAGCCGGTCCTTGGTGATGAGCTGTCCGGTCTCGGGGTGGCGGTAGTTGTCGACCAGTTCGAGGATCCGGTTCTGGTTCGACGAGAGGGTGAAGTTCGACGACCAGGCGAATTTGCCCCACTCGTTGCTGTAGCCCAGCGCCAGCTCGACACCGCGGTTGCGCACCGATCCGGTCTGCACGTAGAGGGTCGAATATTTCGACGAGACGGAGATCTGCGGATCGAACGTCTGGTTATAGGTCTTCGTGTTGTAGTACGAGACGTCGAGGTTGAAGTGACGCAGGAAGCGCATCGTCAGACCCACCTCCCAGGAGTCCGTACGCTCGGGTTTGAGATCGTACATCGGGTAGTTCGACTTGTCGACCCACACCTTGTTGGCATTGTCCCACTCGTAGGTAGGGTTGGCCAGGAAGCGGGCGAACGGCAGACCCACCGAAGCCCACGATCCGCGGACCTTGATGTAGGAGAGCTCCTCGGGCATGTTCGGGATCAGCTGCGAGACGACCACCGAACCGCCGACCGAAGGATAGAAGAACGACGACTTGACGGATCGCGGGCCGGCCAGCTGCGAAGGCCAGTCGTTGCGGCCCGTGAGCGTCAGATAGTAGGTACCCTTGTAGCCCACCTCGGCCGAGGCGAAGACCGACTGCGTCTGTTCGGCCCATCCGGCCTGCGAACGCTGCGTGGTGGCGTCGTCCAGCTGGAAGACGTTGAACAGGTTCGGGATTCCGTCGTTGCGGATCGGGCCGCGGACCTTGTCGGCATCCTGCGACATCTTCGAGAAGGAGCCGCCGATGTTGGCATTCAGCGTCCAGTCGTCGCCGAACGACTTGTTGATCGTCACCAGCAGGTCGCCGTAGGACTGTTGATCCTGCGTGACGGTCTTGCCGTAGAGGCCGTTGTTCGACCCCTCGGTGATGGTCGTATTCGTCGAGGCGTAATACTTCTCCGTGTAGTTGTTCACGGCGTTGTCGATACGGATTCGCCCGGCTACCGACAGCCAGTCGAGAATCTTGTAGGAGAGCGAAGCGCTCAGCATGTAGCGTTTGCGGTCATTCTCGCGCAGGTTGCGGTAATTGATCCAGTAGGGATTCTGCATGGCGTAATCGTCCGACTGGACCCAGTTCTGCGTGTAGATCTTGCGCGAGGGGTCGTAGAGTTCGAAAAGACGCATGTACTCCCAGTCCTCGCCGCGCGGGAAGAGGTAGGCCGATACCAGCGGGTTCGAATAGACACCCTGATTGGTCATGTTGCGGTCCTGCTGCATGATATACGAGGCGCCGATGTCGAGCGTCATGCGGTCCTTGAGGAACGAGGTCGTATTGCGGGCCGTGAAGTTGTAGCGGTCGTAGGCATTGTTGGGCACCACACCGCGCGAATTGACGGCCGAAGCCGACAGATAGACCTGGTTACGGTCGTTACCCGTCGAGAAGGAGACGGTCTCGGTACCGATCACGCCGGTCTGGAAATAGTCCTCCACGGGGTCGTATCCCGAACGTTCGGCCGCCGTGAGGAGCTTGCCCCAACTGCGGTCGGTGCTGTTTGCGCGGGGGTCGCCCGTGCCGTAGCGGTTCTGGAAGGCGGGAGTGACCAGCGGCGAGGAGACCTCGGTGGTGCTCGTAACGGTCAGCGACGTAAAGCCGGCCTTTCCCTTCTTGGTGGTGATGACGATGGCGCCGTTCGAGGCGCGGCTTCCGTAAAGGGCCGCAGCGGCGGCACCCGTCAGCACCGACACCGATTCGATATCCTCGGGGTTGATATCGGCCACGGCCTCCGATGTCCCGGCCGAATCGAACTCCGTACCGCCCTCCCCTGCCAGGTTGTACATCGGCACACCGTCGATGACATAGAGGGCGTTCGACGACTGGTCGATACCCTTCGTTCCGCGCATGACGACCTTCGAAGCGCCGCCCACACCCGACGACGAAGCATTGATATTCACGCCGGCGACCTTGCCGTTCAGCGAGTTGATGAAGTTGACATCCTTGTTTGCGACGATATCCTCCGAGGCGACCTGCTGGACGTTGTACGACAGGGCCTTCTCCGAGCGTTTGATGCCCAGGGCCGTCACCACGACGGCATCGACCGTCTGGGCCTGTTCACGCAGGGTGAAGTTCACCTCCGAACGGTTTCCGACGGCCATCTCCACGGGTTCGTAGCCCAGGAAGTTGACCACCAGCACGGCGGGGGTATCCGATGCAGGGATCTGCAGTTCATAAGCGCCGTCGACATCGGTGCTCACACCCACGGTGGTCCCCTTGACAAGGACCGAAGCCCCGATGACGGGCATTCCCGTCACGTCGGTCACCACACCCCGTACGGATGCCGGGCCATAGCTCGGACGGGCCGAGGGCGAAAGCAGGATCACCCCGTTCGGTTTGATCTGATAGGAGATGTTCGTCCCCGCAAAGAGTTTCCCGAGAGCCTCCTCCAGCGGACAATCGGTTACATGGATGTCCACCAAACGACTGAGATCGATATCGGGATTGGGGACGAAATGGTAGTTGGTTTGCGACTCGATCTGCCGGATGAATTCCGTCAATTCGGTTTGGGTGCCCTGAAGAGTCACCCGGGTTTTGCGCTCCTGGGCGGCGGCTTGTCCACCGCACAACATCAGGGCCAGCAGACAGAATGGCATGAACAGCTGTTTGATTTGAAGAATCAAATTATTATTCATACTTTTGTATTAAAGTTCATTAGTAGGTTTCTCTTTGACTATTGGACCTTTTTTCCGCGCAGATCCCCCAATGTGACAGCATTCGGGGATCTGTTTTTTCCGACGGCGGGTCCCTTGCAACTCAACTCCGTCTATGCATAGGCAAATTCATAGATTATAGGTTCGACATTCATTTCGGGTATCTTCGTTTTTTCCATCCGACGCGGGGTCAGCGGATCACGATTTCATTGGTTTCGATATTGCGCGTATAGGTAAACCGGTAAGAGGCCTGAAGGATCTCCAGCGCATCATCCACACCGTCGGCAATGCGGATCTTGCCCCACTTGTAGCGGCGGTCGGCGCCTTCAATATGGCCCTGAACTTCGATCCGGGCGCCGAAGACCTGGCCAAACTCCTCGACAAGATCGTAGAAATTCTTGTTTTTCAGGTTGATATATCCTTCCGTCCAGAGGTATTCGTCCGGATCATCGATATGCGACAACCGAAGTTTGCCCTCTTCGAGGCTCACGACATCGTCGGGTTTCATGAGGATCTGCTGACCGTCGAAGCGGCTTGTGATGCGCACCTCGCCCCGCAGCAGGGCGGTCGAGAAACGGCCGTTCTCCTCGTCGGCCACAACATTGAACTTCGTACCGAGGACCTCAATGTCGCACGCATAGGTTTCGACGATGAAGGGATGGTCGGGATCCTTCGCCACGTCGAACATCACCTCGCCGGAGACCTTTACCCGGCGCTCCTTGCGACCGAAAAGAACCGGATATTCGACCCGGGCGCGGGAGTTGAGCCATACCTTCGTACCGTCGGAGAGCGTGGTATTCATACGCTGACCGGCCGGAGTCTGGAATGCGAGGGTCTGTTCGGCCAGCGTATCAATCCGGCGGGTATAGAGAAGCGTTCCGACCAGACACCCCATGACGATCACGGCCGCGGCCTGCAGGGCGATGCGTGCCACACGACGCCACGGAATCAGACGGCCCCGCTTCACGGGGGCATCCGCAACCGACGGTTCCACCTCGGGGAGGTGCCAGGTCAAAGCCAGATAGAGGCGGCGTTCCTGCTCCAGCTCCTTGAAATGCTGCGGATCGGAAGCCGCCCAATCGGTCACCAGCTTCCGCTCCTCGAAAGAGGCCTCGCCTCTCACGTAACGTCTTATCATCTCCTTTTCCACGCTTATAAGACAAGCAGCCGGACGGAATTCGCCGGAAAAAGGAGGGAAAAATGCAAATAAAATTTTTTAAGAATGCGAACAATGAAGCAACAGACTGATAACGTAAAGAAAATCAGGACGTTTTCACCGGCTAAAAAAGTGACGGGGCGAAGTGCCGCAGATCAGAAAGAATCCGTTCGACAAGCATCCCCGCCATCGAGCCGTATCCCAGCATGACGAGCAGTCGGGCCAGCGCCTCGCGAAGCATGCGGATCGCCTTTCGATTTTCGTGGTCGATCTTGGCCGTCGAGATCCCGAGCCGGGCGGCAATCTCCTTGTAGCTGCACCCTTCGTAGCGGAACAGCCGGAAGATCTCCCGCTGTTGATCGGACATCTGTTCGAGGGTTTGCCGGATGACCGTTTCGATCTCCGGGGCGAAAAGTTCATCGACATCCAAACCGTTCAACGAACGGATCTCGAGATCGATCTGACGGATTTGGTCATCGTACAGCTCCTGTACGATGCTCAAGGTACGTTTGCGGCGGTTGAGCCAGTTCAGACACTGGTTCTTGACAATGGCGAAGATATAGGCCGGGAGATTGGGACACGCTCCGATTCTGCCCTCCCGGGAGCGTTCCAGATAGATGCAGAAACTCTCCATGACCAGATCTTCGGCTACACCGGGGTCACAGACATAGCTTCGGGCCATGGCTTCGAAACGAGGTTTGCAACGTTCGAAAAGATCGGTAATTTTTTCAGGTTCCGTCATCTGCCGCAAAAGAGAGCAACACAAAGATACAATAAAAATCTGCAAACAAAGAATCGACATTCGACGGCAATCGGTATCATATCGAAACAAAAAAGCCTGAATCATCCGATTTTTTTCAGCGGAGGCGGACAAATTCAGCAAAACCATGCCATCTTTGCAGCGACATACGAATCATCAGACTTATGACCAAGAGAATTCTCTTTCTGCACGGCTTCTTCGCCTCGGGCAACTGCGCACCGGCCCGGGCTCTGCAACAATATTTCGACGGGAAAGCCACGATTCTGGCACCCGATCTGCCAGCCCATCCGAAACAGGCCATCGAACTCATCGACCGCATCTGCCGCACGGAGCAGCCCGATCTGCTGGTCGGCAACAGCAACGGATCGTTTCTGGGGCAGATCGTGGTATCGGAAAACGGGCTTCCGGCCCTGCTGGGGAACCCGCATCTGGAGATGACGAGCTTCCTCTCCGAACGAATCGGCAGCCACGAATACAAGACACCGCGGGCCGACGGCCGCCAGCAGCTGACCATCGACCAGGCCCTGATCGAC
Source organism: Alistipes megaguti (assembly GCF_944320325.1). Classification (NCBI taxonomy): domain Bacteria; kingdom Pseudomonadati; phylum Bacteroidota; class Bacteroidia; order Bacteroidales; family Rikenellaceae; genus Alistipes; species Alistipes megaguti. Next base: position 38,851 of record NZ_CALUHA010000017.1, on the reverse strand, counting down.
GAATTTGCCGAGGTTCAGCTTCATCAGTGGGACCACTGCCGCCCGGAGTATCGTGATCGGGTATGGGGACTGTTCGGCGAGCACGACATGATAGCACACTACGAACCGCTCTTCCGCCAGCACTACACGCAGATCTACCACTTCCCGGGAGGCCATACCCCCACCGACGAGGAGGTTCGCACCTACTACGCCCCGCTGGCCGAACGGCTGCTCACCCTGTAAACACGGAAGCGAAAGAAGACCCTGCCACCGTCCGCGCGAGGGCTAAGTCGTACCCTCACCGTCCGCGATCCGGGAGACGTCCTTCAAAAAGGGGAGGAGCCTTCAGTTGAAGGCTCCTCCCCTTTTCATCCAACCGAGTCGATCAGATCTTTAGAGACTCGTCAATCCGCCGGAACATATAGCGACAAAACGCCTGAGAATCGGCATCCCGTGCCACGGTCATACCGCGGCGGTAAATCTCGCGCATTTCCAGCAGCAGATCATAGTAGATATGGTCCGAAAAATCCCTGGCATAATAGGTCATCCGGTATTTGTTATAGGCCTTCAGCATTTCGAGTATTGCGGAAGCCTCCCGCGGGAAGGCGGGAGCCATCTCCCCGAAGCCGGCATCGGCAAAAGCCTGAGAGGAGGTCTTTGCCGATTTGGGTTCGGCCAATACGTTTGATTTCCCGATAACTACTCCGACGAATGACTGTTGAAGCAGTCGGTCGTATTCGGAGAGCGATTTTCCGGTCTTCACCTTACGGAACACCAGCTCCGTGAGGTCGGAGGTCATCTCCTCGGGTGTATAGGCTCCGGGCAGAGCGGTCTGATAGCGGGTCAACGTTTCGAGCCGTTTGAAGAGCGTCATCAGGCAATCGTCGCGGAGCGATTGGGAGAGGTTGACCGCTTCATGCTTCGTCAACGGCGTGTCTAGCCACGAAAGATCCTCGATGAAGCGCAGCGTCTCCCGGACATACCGCTGCTGGTCCTCTTTGGGAACGACCCTCAACTGGGTCTGACCGTCACCGGCCCCCACCTCGGTATAATAGGCTCCCCCGATATAGGCCGCCAGATAGGAGATCACCTCCCGGACACCGGTTGCAATGGCATCGATGGCCTCCCGACGATAACTTCCGTCGAAATCCTGATCGGCGAGCCACTCCTCGGCATGAAGGACCGTTTCGCGCAGATTCCGCAACCGATATTCACAACGCTTGACGGGATCGTCACCCAAATTGGTGTAGGCCAGACGCACATCGCCGAAATAGTAATCATACCAGAAATTGCCGTAATAGAAGGCCGGATCGGCGGCATGGCTGCGCAGCATCTCCGAGAGATACGGGCGCTCCTCTTCGGGCGTTTCGGCTCCGGAAATCTCCCCATAGAGCCAGGCAATGGCGAAATAGTCGTATTTGCCCAGGCAGTCATTAACCAGACGCACCCCCTTGTCTTCGGGCTGAGCCAGATAGTTGTAGCTGTTCAGGGCCGTGATCGACGAACAGAGCCCCCATTCGCGGGTGAAGGAGGCCGAGCGCAACGAATCGGTCGGATAGGCCGAAGCCCCGGCGTAGTTGGTAGCCAGGCCCAATATCTGCGCCACGCCACGGGCCGTGTAGACGGCCAGTGAAGAGACGAGTTCCCCGTCGTCGATCCGCATCTCCCGGGCCCGTGGATCTACGGCCGCAAGGTCCAGGAAACGGCGATTGCGGATCTCGTCCCGAAGCGATTCACTCAGGTGGATACGGCCTCCGGTGATCTCGCCGCTGCGCGGATCCGTCACAACATTTACGGTCACCTTGGGATTGGTCGAAGCCACATACTTCACACAGAACGTGCCGGGGCTGTCGGCATCGAACCCCGAGGCGGGATAATCGGCTGTCTGCAGGACATCTCCCATGCCGATGCGCCGGAATGCCTCATTCCACAATTCAACCCCCCGGCGAACTCCCTCCCGCCAAAGGGGAGAGAAGAGCGTATCGACATAAAAGGTGACGGGACGGATTTCGCCCTCTTTCCGGAAATTGATCCGCGAAGCGAAATAGGCCGGACGCGAGCCCTGTCTGACGGAGAAACGCGTATAGGGAACAGGAACCACACCGATTCTCGGATCGGCGATGCGAGCCGGTGCCGTCCGCTCGGGGAGCATCGTGATCGTACGCCGGGCCAGCGCCGTGAACGGCACATCCTTGCGGATGGTGAAGATGAAATACTGCGTGGTCACGTAATAGGTCAGATCGCTGACGACCGACGAATAGCCCTCGCCACCGCCGATGTCGCGCAGCAATGACAGATTCGACTTGTAACTGGCCCGGGAGACATGCAATGGCGTCATGCCGTGGGCCTCGAAGGCCATGAGGTGCTCGTTATCACTCATGAACAGGTCGGTATTCTCGATCACGACCGCCGTCGAGTCGGCATTGTAGGCCTTGACGGGATAGGAGGCAACAATCGGCCGGAGGGAGTTGATCTTCAGGGCCTGTTCGATCGTCGAGCCGCTTTCGGCCAGCACACGTTGCGGAACCTCATGCATGCAAACCGTCGAATCGCGCAACGAGAAGGCGACATGATAGGGCGGAATGGGCTGCTGCCCGGCCAGTCCATAATCCGCCATCGACGACTCCTCGATCGTGGTATGGATGACAAACTCGCGGTTCAGCAGCGCCAGTGGAATCTCCGTATAGATTTTCCCGTCGACAAGATGGAGTTTGAAAAGTCCGTCGACGCTTTTGTGCGTTTTGTCCTTGAAGAGTTTTTCGTAGGGCGACAACTTGGGGGCCGTTGCAACGGACTCACTCTTTTTTCGGTTCTTGCGTCCCTTGTCCGCAGCCTGGGAGGTTTCGGGCAAGGCCACGGTCAACAACAGGGCAACGATCAGCAGGATGCCGATCGAGGCGTGTTTCTTGCTCATCATGCGGTTCTTCATTTATCAAGCGCTTTGTCCAGGTTGTACAACAGATAACGGTAATGCTTGCGTGTCTGCCCGGAGGCCGACGCCACCCTCCGGCGCAACAGATCACGGATCTGCAGGATATCGTCATAATAGGTCATCGCAAGGCCTTTCTTGGTGAAATACTGGAATTTGGGAGCCCCGAATCCGGACAGTTCCTCCACCGGAGAACCGGCTTCGGGACGTGTGAAGCCGACATGCTCCGTGTCGGGGTCGTCACCGGACAACCAACGATCGAGGCCGTTGCTGCCGGACGCCGTCAGGGCGAACGTTGAGGAGGAGCTGCCTCCGCCCGCATACTCCTTCAGACCGGCCTGCGCGGCGGCAACCTTGAGGAATTCGCGCTGAATGGCCATCTCATCCTCGGTCAGCGAGCGGTTGCGCCGCGTGGGCTCCCAGACAAAATCGGAGACATCGCGGTAACAATCCTCGGGTGTATAGGCCTTCGTTCCGGCGAGCTGGGCATTGATCGAAAGGGTCTGTTTGGCCGGAGCGTTGACCACAGCCCGGATAAGAGCCTCACGAACGGCACTCCGCGGCGAACCCAGGATCGAAACCTTCTTCAACAGCGCTTCGTTGTCGAGCCACTGCAACTGCTTGAGTTCTCCGAGGATGAACTGCAGCGCCCGGCGCTGTTTCTCCCGCGGAACGCACACGACGGCCTGAACGGGATCGCCCTCCATCCGTTCATTGAGATAGATGCCGCCGATATTGGCGTAGACGTGTCCGATATAGGTGACATACTGGTTGATGATATTCGAATACATGTCGCTGCGGCAAGTGTAATCGTCATCACCCTCGGCATACCAGCGATCGAGATTCGCCAGAATGTAGCGCAGGTTTCGGATTCCGTACTCCGATGCAGCCACGGCGTCATTGCCCAGATCTTCGGTCTGGGATTTGGGGTCGACGATGCTTCCGAACTGCTGTTTACCGTAGCGATAGACTGAATCGGCCGAGGCTTCGGTAATCCAGCGGGAGGTGATTTCGTACTCCTCTTCGGGCGTACGAGCCTCCGGCAGAGGCATGTAGAGCCACTTGACGGCATAGGCGTCATAGATGCCGAAACGCGGTGGAGTGAGTTTCACGCCCCGTTCCACGTCACCGGGCTGAGCCACGTAGTTGAAACGCGCATAATCCATGATGGAGGTGGTGGTTCCATATTTGCGGGTGAACGACGGCGAACGCAACGAATCGACCGGGATGACGGCCGAGGCGCTCATATTATGCATGAAGCCCAGACAGTGGCCGACCTCGTGTGCCAGGACATACCGCAGGCCGTCGAGAATCACCTCGTCGGGGATCTGGACCCGCCGTACCCGCTCGTCAGCCTGAGCCGTCTGGACAAACAGCATGCGGTTCAGCATCTTGATGACGTCATGAAAGACATACACCGAGGCGTTGATGATCTCTCCGCTGCGGGGATCGACCCATGAGGGACCCATGGCATTGGCGATGGGGACGGGGGCATAGCGCAGACAGGAGTATTTGATGTTGTCGGGATCGAATTCGGGATCATCCTCCGGATAGGGGCGCGCCTGCACGGCCTCCTTGAAACCGATCTTCTCAAAGAGTTCGTTCCATTGGGTCACCCCCTCGTAGATGGCCGGCTTCCAGGACTCCGGGAAATCGGGATCGACATAGAAGACGATCGGTTTGAGCGGAGTCACCCGTTCGCCGCGCTTCCAGGCCTCGGGATCCGAGGGTTCGAGCCGCCAACGGTTGGCCAGATAGACGGCCTTGACACGCTGTTCGCGATCGCTGTAGAGGTACTTTCCGGTGGGGAAGACCGACATGCGGCTGTCGGTGAGCCGGGGTCGGTAGGGGGTCTCGTCGAGCAACACCAGCGTACGGGTCATCAACGCCGTAAAAGGTTTGTTGTCGACGATTTTCTGTTTGGTTTCGGGATGGGTGACCGAATAGGTATAGCTCAACGTACTCTTGACCGTCAGGTTGTCGGCAAAGGACTTGATCTCGCCCAGCGAAGAGAGCTCCTTGCGGAACGATTCGCTGAGCGTCGAGGACCCCGAACCGCCGTAAACGCCCAGATAGGAGAATGGCGAGAGCTCCTTGACATGACCCACGAAGAGATCCGTCACATCAAAGACCACGGCCGTCGAATCGGCATTACAAGCCTCAATCTTGAAATTCCGGAAAATCGTCGGCGTGTTGTTTCGATCCAGAGCCCGAAGGATGTTGCCGGCCACCCCGAGGGTGTAGTTTTCGGAATTGATCACACGGATCTGGACGTTCCGGTCCGTACGGGTGAAGCAGATGTGAAGCGGGACATAGGACTTCGAACCGGGAACGCCCGTCAGGTTATCCGAGGTTTCGGAGATGACCGAACCGAGGAGCATCTCCCGGTTGAAGAGCAACTGCGGAAATTCGAAATAGAGTTTCCCGTCGATTTTGTGGAGCTTGACCATTCCGTCGGCCACCTCATGCTTCTTTCCGAGGAGTTTGTCGTAATCGCTTTGTTTGGGAGCCGGGGTTTCGGTCTTCGCCTTGTCCTGCTTCTTTTTGTTTTTGGCCGAAACGGGAGCGGCGGCGATCATGCTGCAGAGCAGCAGGGTTAACATTCGTGTGAACATAGATCTGATGTTGGATATCGGTTTGCGGGTTTTCTCAAGGTTGAATTGAGATCAGAAATAACGGTGTACGATGCGGATCTTCCGCGAACGGGACATGTCGCCGGGATTCGTACCGGGCACACCCTCGGGAATTTTGCAGTCGAAGCGTTTGAAATGCTCGATCCAGAGCGGACTGACCTCTCCCGAGTTTTTATCCCGGAAGGTCATTGGAGCCGACCGGAAGATCGGTTTTCCATTGGGCTTCAGATAACAGGCCTGAATCAGCTCGCTGCAATAATAATCGTCGTCATCGGGATCGAAGACGAAGTCGTAACGCTTACCCAACAGGGCCTTGATGCGATCCATAGCCTGCGGGATGCATCTCCGCAGACGGGGTTTGAGACGTCCGACCACGACAACAGGCTTTCCGTCGGACATCAGCGACTGACGGAAGAAGGTCTCGATCGGGCTTTTGACCACCCCATAGGGGATGGCTTCGAGCACATAAATCTTCCCGTCCTCGATACAGACCGCACCCACATGGGTAAATTCCAACCGGTCGATACCGGTCGTCACGTTCCGGATCGCCTCCGTATAGGCACTCTGGCCGTTGACCTGAAACAGCAGGTCGCCGGTCTCAAGCGGGAAGGCATCCTGAGCCCGGCAAATGCCGACGGCCGCCATGGCCGTCGCTAGGATCAAAAGGGTTTTACGCATGATCACACCTGGAAACGTTCAAAGATGCGGACCGGCCCTTCATGAAGCGGGACGATCCGCATCCGGATTACTCAATTGGCCCGATAGGCGACGACCTTACCGGGGATTTCGGTTTCGACCTCGGAGAGGATCTCGGCATTGTCGGAGGTAGCATCCAGCACGTACATCTTCGACGTTCCGGCCGTCTGGTCGTAGGTGAAGAGCGCCGTATAGAGTTCCGTTGCGCCGCTGGGCTGCTGAGGACTGCTGCTGACCACTTCGACGACAGTGATCGGTTCGGCGAACGAACGGATGATCTGCGGATCGGCCTGCGACTCGTAGCTCGTCCGCCACAGATCCGCACCTTTGGCAATGTACAGGTAGTTGAGCGGCATCTCGACGCTGTTGGTGAACATACGGCAGTCGCCGGTCATGCCTCCGGCCCAGGCCGATATGTCCCGCTTGGAGACGAAGGTGATCATATCCTTCACGCCGCTGCTCTGCTCATAGGTGTAGGTGTAGAGCTGGCAGGAGGTCCCCTTCATCACCGCAACGAAGAGTTTCAGAGCCTTTTCGCTGCTGCTGGGTTGTCGGCAGACGCCCACAATCCGGTCGGCCGAGAGCGTCGAGCCGTCCTCCTCGGGCAACGGCTGGCAGAGATAGCCCTGGTTTTCGTTGTAGCGGTAGTAGCAGATCTCGCCAGAAGTGCGACGCAGCACGGAGAAGTGCATCAGATTCATGTAAGGCGTCGCACCCATGATCTGTGCCACACCGGATTCGGTCGGTTCGGCTCCGTGAAGGATCATCTGGTAGGAGGACTGCGCCGAGTAGATGAAGAGCGACGTACCGACGAGCAGTTCCTGCATGAATCCCGGATAGAAGGACTGTCCGTTGATGACCGCCTCGGGCTCGCCGTCGAAAATCAGATCACCGACCGTGCCCTGAAGATATCCGAGCGGATAGCTGCCCGTTTCGGAGGTTTGGATGACGGCTCCGCAGGCGGGTGAACGATCCGTATAGATAATCAGGTCGGACGATGTATAGGTCACACCGCAGACGCTACCCTCGATGGTTTTCGGAGCATTGTAACGCTCGAAGATTCCGGTGTAGAGTGACGTGAAGGCCTCGGGCGTCGCGGGATTGGACCCCTTGACCGATCCCCACTCGACCGTTCCGTCGGGCTGTTCGTAGACGAAGACGCCGATTTTCGGCGTGATGGCCTGCACGATCTTCACCTTCAGGATGGTTCCCGTGGAATTCTGCAGATAGTAGCACCAGCTTTCGCCGCTCGACACATTGTCGATGGCCAGCCAGAAGTCGGTCTCCTGATTCGAATTGAAGAACATCTTGTTGGTGCGCTCGACCACCCAGTCGAGTTTGAGCCCCGAGGCGATGGTATCACCGCCCATGACCCAATGGAACGAGAAGTCCGAGGCATCGACTCCGGGTTTGAACCGTACCACGGGGTCGATCGTCAACGGCTGCTCCTCAATCAGATCAAGCGTATAGAGATTCTCGGTTCCGGGCAGCGACACGCCCTCGATCGCTTCGATCTGACTCCACATTCCGGTGAAGTAGCTGCCCTTGTCCTCATAGCAACCGCCCGCAGCGAAAGCCGTCAGAAGCAAAGCGGTCAAATATTTATACATTTTCATCATCGTGGCTTTTATTCGTAATTGATACTGCCCTTGAATTCAACCCGGCCTCCGTCGGCGTCGCAGGTCGGATTGTCGCGGAACCATTCGTAGGTTCGTTTGCCGTAGGCATAGAGTTGAGCGTTGCTATCGCTGCGCCATTGGGCCGAGGTGATGCCGTTGAGTTCAGCGAACTTTTCGGCCTTCACGGAGAGATAGGTCCCGCCATAATCGGTAAGCTTGTTCAAGCCCCAGAAATAGGGTTCACGCAGGAAGTCACCGCCCGAGATCTCGACACCGATATTCCGGTAGTCATCCAATCCGGCAACAAAGTTTCCGTCAGGAACCAGTTCGACCACCAACACCCCTGCGGCACGATCCGCCCGCAGGCGGTCGAGATGGAGTTTCACCACCACCGAATCGGCATACTGTCCGGCGTGCAGGGTCTGCTCGGCGGGCAGCGTGTAATGCACCCCCTCGACGAGATTGCCGTAACACTTCTCATCGACCAGACGCACCCGATAGGTACGATCGTAATCCGCCACGGCTCCGGAGAGATAGACCGGGAGCTTGCACTCGCCTTCGCTCAGCCCGGGATAGAAGACCGCATGTACGCGCACGGTATCCAGTTCGGGATCACTCAACGACCCGGGGATGAAGAAATTCTTGACAAAGTTCAGCGATGGGTGTTCCGAGTCGTAGACCGGCACCTCCACCTTGTTGCAGGCCGCCAGCAGGACGAGTACGGCCACAACCGGGAAAACATATCTTTTCATGACAATCGTCGTTTAATAGGTTCGACCCGCGTTGAACTCCTTATCGGGGATGTCGGGCGTATACTTGTTGGCGTCCATGGTGAAGTAGTAGGTGTAGTCGGGCGTCTGGTAGAGGGTCGTAAGCCGGGGTTCGTTACGGCGCTTGTAGGCATAGAAGAGCTGCCCGTCGCCAAGCGTTTCACGCCGATACTCCAACAGAATCTCCTGACGAAGGCCTTCGGGGTCGGACGAATTGTAGATGCCACCCTGGCGCGCCGTCTGCAACTGCTGAAGCAGTCGCAGCCCCTCAGCCGGACTGACGGCATCGATGGCCGCCTCGGCTGCTATGAGGTAGGCTTCGCCAAGTTTGAGCAGGGTCACGGCCTGTTTCGGATAGAGCGCCACATCCTCGGCCTTGCTTGACTCGCGGATGTACTTGCCGACCATGCCCGAGGGGTAGACGGTGCGCTTCCAGAGACTGATTCGGATATCGCCTGCGGCCGAGAAGAAGGCCTCGGGAGTCATGTTCGGAGTGGCACTCAACCAGTTATTCGAGGCAATGCGTCCAAAATACCCCAATCTCGTCCCGGACGGACTGACGGCATCGCGCATATTCTCGTCCAGTTCATCCGTAAGCACGGCAAAGAGGTTCTCCATCGGGCAACTGCGATCCACCGGGGTTCCGTTGCTGTCGACCTTGGCGCGCTCGGCATCGGTAATGAAGTGGATTCCGACCCCCTGCGCCTGTTCGATGACCTCCATGGCCGCATCATAAGCCTGCTTGTTCAATCCCCGATAGAGGAACGATCGGGCCTGCAGCAACTTGACGGCGTAGTAATTGAGCTTGTAGCGCCGGTCGGTCGTAAACATGGTCGTGTAGTAGCTCTTGCCCGAACTGATCGGATCGTTCTCCTTCATGATCCGGGCCGCCTCCGCCAGATCGGCATCCACCTTGTCGAGGATTTCATCGGTAGTCGACGACGGGGTGAAGGTCAGCGCATCAAGCGTATCCATATAGGGGATCCGCCGGGCCGTACGGCCGTTCTCAGAGAGATAGGGAGGCTGGAACAGACGCACCAGGTCCAGATGCAGATAGGCTCGGACAGCCAAGGCCTCGCCGCGGAGCAACTCCTTGACACCCGTCTCGAACATGCCGTCCTCGGCCTTGTCGAGCTCCTCAAGCAACAGATTGGCATTGGTGATCGTATTGTACATCTTGGTCCAGATCTGTTCGAGGGTCGCATCCGTGTTTTCGGTCCGGATCTGGCCGCGGGTATAGTTGAAGGCCGGGAACTGCAGCGGAGCAACCATGGGACCATACATGGGATCGGCGTAGAAGTTATTGGCCTGATAGGTCAGCATGTTTCCGGCTCCGGTAAAGACGGCTCCTCCCATCATGTCGAGATAGCCGCACGTAAGGTCGAAACCGTAGAGGTTGTCGTCGGCCATCTTGATGTAAAGACCGGCCAATGCCGAGTAGAAACCGTCCTCGGTGTCGAAGACCTTGTTGGAGGTGATCTCCGACCGGGGATAGACATCGAGCCACTTGGTGCACGAGACGGTGCCGGCGGCCAACAGGAGAATCACAGATAGGTATTTTGTTTTCATAAGCGTTCCGAATTAGAAGTTAGCCTGGAGAGTGAGCGTGAAGGTACGGGCATAGGGATACGAAAGGCCCCGCTCCTGCCGGATGGTGGATACGTAGAAGAGATCGTTGGCCGAGAGGGCGATCCGGAGCATCGACATACCCAGGAAGCGTTTGTCGGGCCGGTTGAGGTTGTACATCAGTCGGATCGAGTTCAAACGCCAGTAGTTGTTCTTCTGCACGAAGCGCGAGCTGGCATAGGTCTTTCCCGAGACGTTTGCGCTGCGGTATTTGGCCACGTCGCCCGGTTGCGTCCAACGGTCGTAGAGCGCCCGACGGTCCATGTTGTAGGCGATACTGTTGCTCGACGAGTTGATCGAGGTATTTTCGATACGGTCGACGAGCGTCTGGTTGTACATCTCACCGCCGAACGAATATTCGAAGCTGGTATTCAGCGACCACTGCCTGTAGCTGAGGTTGATGCCGAAATAGCCGCGCAGATCGGGTTCCGTATCCCCCACGACCACCTGATCGGCAGCATTCCACGTGAAGGTCCGCTTGCCATCCCGGGTGATGAAGATCTCCTGGCCGGTACCGGGGTCAATGCCGGCCGACGGGACAGCGTAGATGGCCGTGAGCGACTTGCCCTCTTCAAAGAGGAAGACGTTTTCGATCTTGGTACCGGAGGCTTCGGTCTGCTGCTCCATGACCTGCTTGTTGTAATCCTTGAGGGCCTCCGAGAGGTTGGTCAGCTTGTTGCGGTTGTGCTGACCGTTGACGAAGAAGTTCAGCTGCCAGGACTTGGTGCGAAGCGGCGTAACCGAGAGGCTGAAGTCAAAACCGCGGTTGGCCACGTCACCCTGATTGGCCGTGTAGGAGGAGAATCCCGTCGACGGCAGGATGTCGACCTGAGTGATATTGTTATCGGTCGTATTCCGGTAATAGTTGAACTCCAGATTGATACGGTTATCGAGGAATCCGAGTTCCACCCCGATATTGCGTTTGAGCGTGGTCTGCCACCGCAGATCGGGATTGGCCAACGACATGAGCTCGGCACCCGTAATACCGTCATACATGCTGAGATAGCGGTACATGTTCAGGATCTGGCTCAGTACGAAGTTCGAGTTGCCGGTGGTACCGATATTGGCCTTCAGGGCCAGGTTGTTGAAGAGGTCACGGTTCATGAACTTCTCGTTCATCAGATTCCAGCGCACACCCACGGCCCAGAACGACGACACGCGCTGTTTGCTGGCGAAGTTCGACGAGCCGTCAAGTCGATAGCTGCCGTCGAGCATGTACCGGTTGTCGAACGAATAGTTGACCGTAGCGAAGGTACCCACCGTGCGGACGATGCTGCTGGCTCCGCCCGGGCCACCCGACAGAGGATACTGGGCGGCATCGGAGGGGAAGGTCTGGGCATCGTTGAGGAAACCCACCACCGAATAACTGTCGCTTTCGGTGAGATCCTCCTTGATCTCTCCACCCAGCACAGCCTGCACGGTATGACGTCCGAAACTCTTCAGATAGGAGAGGTTGACCATGCCGTAATAATCCGTCGACATGCTGCCGTTGCGGTTGTAGGATCCGCGGCGGTAGAGCTGTTCGATCGAGTTGTTGTCCAGACCGTCGGAGATGGCCGAACTGAAGGGCGAAACATACTTCTCCGAGGTCTGCTCCTGACGGTTGTAGGTGAACGATCCGCGCACGCGGAGGTTATTGACGATCTCCCAGTTCAACCCCAGCTGATAGGTCAGTCCGAGGTTGTGCCCGCGGGAGAAGCTGTTCAGGTGTTCGGCTTCATAGAGGGGATTGATCTGCGTACCGAGGATCGACGTACCGATGTCGGTCCAGGGATAGTTGTCATAGAGGGGGATGTTGGCCGCCGAAAGCGTCGGGAAGAGTTCGCCGTTGCTGTCCTTGATCCGGAAGAGCGGCAGGAGTTGCGTATAGGTCGAGAAACTGCCGTAGGGCGAATCCTGCGTATTGGTGAATTCGACCTGCAGATCACTCGTAATCTGTAACTTGCGGGTATCATAGATCAGTTTGGCACCACCCCCGTAGGTATTGCGCAGCGAGCCCTTCATCACACCGTCGGAGAAGTTTCCGTTCAGGTTGATCTGATAGCGCAGGGAGCGTCCGGCCTCGGGGCGTCCGACATCCGTACCACCCTCGAGGAAGAGCGAGTGAGTATGCTGGAAGGAGGTTCGCAGCGGCTGGGCGAGCCAGTAGGTATCCACCCCGTTTGCCGCCTCCATCTTGAGCATCGTCAACAGATTCCGCCGTTCGGGATCCACCTCGCCGATGGTGACGTTTCCGCGGGAGAAGATATTCAGTTTCTCGTAGTACTGCACCAGTTCGCTGGCGTTCATGAGGTTATAGGAGGAGAGATCCGGGGTTTCGATCGCGGTATTGAGCGTGTAGGAGACCTGGATGCTTCCCTTTTCGGGCATCTTGGTGGTGATCACCACCACGCCGTTGGCGGCCCGGGAGCCGTAGATCGACGATGCGGCGGCATCCTTGAGGATGGTGACATTCTCCACGCGGTTGATGTCCAGGTTGTAGACCTTCTCGACATCGACCTGGAATCCGTCGAGAATGAAGATCGGCAGCGTGGTATAGGTCTGCAGGGTATTCTCCGAGATATCGGGCATGCTGTTGGCACCGCGAATCTCGATCCGATCGGGGATGTAATTGGGGTTCGAGCCGAATTCCCCCGTGATGTCCGACACCACGAACGACGGATCGTAGACCTGCAGGGCCTGAAGCATGTTCGTCGGATTGACCTTCACCAGATCCTCGCCCTTGACCTGGGTAGCCGTACCCGTGAAGCTGTTCTTGGCCTTGGGGACGTAACCGGTGATTACCAGCGCCTCGGACTCGATGACGTCGGACTTCAGCACCACGTTCAGCACCCCGCTGCCGACGGGCAGCGTCTGGGTCTTCATACCGACCATCGAGAAGACGACATGGGTTTCGTCGGTCGGCACATTGAGCGAGAAGGAGCCGTCGGCATTGGTCGACGTACCGCGCCGCTTGTCCTTGGAGGCCACCACCGTAACCCCGACCATCGGCACGCCGGACTCATCCTTCACCGTACCGGAGACCTTGCGTACCGGAACGGCGCGGGCCATGACCCCCGAAGCGGGTTCGGCAACCTTGGAATCGCGCGAAAGCACGATCGTATTGTTGATGAACTGATAAGTCAGCCCCAGTTTCGGGAGGATACTTTTGAGAATCCGGCTGACCGAAACCTGTCGGGCCGAAACGCTCACCAGACGGGTCGGATCCACCTTGTTGTCGCTGTAAAAGACCTTGTATTCGGTCTGTTTCTGAATCTCCTGGAGCAGCGCGGAGAGCGGCGCCTCCTGAAGCCGGACCGAAACCTTTGCCTCCTGGGCACGAAGGATCCCGAAGGGCATGCAAGCCAGCACGACCAGCAGCAGACACCTCCGCAGACGGCGGAAATTGCCCGATCCCGGGATTTTGTATGATGTGATGTAACTCATCTGCTTGATATTTTGTTATTGAACAATGGGGAGATACTTTTTCCCGACTTCAGAGATCTGCGAGCCGTCAAAAGCGGTGATGGTCTTGTCGAGGCGCTTGCAGAAATGGAACCGGACGCCTTCGCCCATGAATTCGTAACGATACTGGAGATCGACAGCCTCCATGAGTTGATCCAGCGAAGCATCCTGGGCCAGAACCATCGAAGCGCTGTTGCGTTCGGTCATGAAGTTGTTGAAGCGGGAGATACCCGACACAAGGTCGCCGGACTTGGCGGCAGCCTCGGCTGCCAGGAGGTAGACCTCGCCGAGTTTGACCATCGGGATGGCAGGCGCCGTCTCCCAAAGATCAATCTTGCTGGTCGGCGCAAACTTCGTGCGCATCGTATTGTCGCCATCGATCCATCCGCGCCGGCGATCGTCGGGGCTCAGGTCGTCGAGGCTGATCTGCGACGAAAGCACAACCCCCTTTCCGCTCGGGCCGAAGAGCTCCTCGGAGAGTGCGCAGAAACCCTTCTCGTCCGACGGCAGAGCGAAGATGAACTCCTGGGAGAAGGAGTAGTCGCTGTCGGAGACCGTCCGCACGAATTCATAACCGCCCTTTTCGATGACCGATCCAAGCAGCGTGGAGGCCTCCCGGCAGTCCGACTGTGCGCCCCGGAACATCAGCGCCCGGGCCTTGACCACGGCTACGGCATAATAATTGAGTTTCCAGCAGCGGTCCGCGGGCGAGGTTCCCAACAGCGACATGTCGTCGTAGCCGACCCCCGTTACAACGGGATCACAGGCTTCGAGTTGCACCAGCGCGGCATCCAGTTCGGAGAGGATCCGATCGAGCAGCTCGGCCGAAGTCATCGTCACCGCAGGCCCGTCAACGGAGCCGATCCAGGGAACGAAACTGGCCGAAGCATCCACGGCATATGCCGGGCTGAAGAGCCGCAGGAGTTCGAAATGCAGGAAAGCCCTCAACGCCCGGGTTTCGGCCATCATCATTTCGCGGGATCCGGAGACGAATTCCACGTCAGGATTCCGGTCAAACTGCCGCAGCAGATCGTTGCAGCGATAGATGGCGGCGTAGAGTCCGCCGTAGGCCTTGCGGGCGATCGTGCGGGCCATATCGCTGTTGAAATCCATGCGGGTCCAGGCTTCGGCTCCGGTATAGAGGACGAAGGTCTGTGCAAGGAATTCCACGCCGCCCAGCGTCAGGTTGCCACCGTAGAGATCCCGCGAACGCAGATCGGCATAGATTCCGTTCATGTAATCGCGGAAAGAGGCTTCGTTGTTGAACAGTCCGTTGCCGGAGGTACCCTCACCCTTGGGTTCGACATCGAACCACTGGTCGCACGACACGAAGGTAAGGAGCATAAACGCCGTGTATATGAGTCTTTTCATGGGGGAAACGCGTTTAAAAGGTTGCTTGCAGAGAGAGGATGAAACTCGAGGCATAAGGATAGTAGAGACTCCGGGGAGTCTTGACCGAGGAGACGAACCAGACATCGTCGCACGTCAGACTCACCTTAAGACCCTGCATGCGCATGGCTGCGGCGATCTTCTTCGGGAAGGCATACCCTACGCGCACCGAAGCCAGCGAAAGCGTATTGCGCTTCGACACGAAGCGCGACGAGGCGTAATGCGACGGATTGTCTCCGCCCTGGAAGGCGGCATCCGGATGACTCGGGCTCCATTTGTCGAGAGCTGCGGTCGGGACATTATCGGCCGTCGAGGCCCAGTCGACCGCCTGCTGCGTATAGATATCGTAATATGTTCCGCGCAGCGAATAGGCGAACACCACTCCCAGATCGAGGTTCCGCCAGGCTGCCGTTGCGCCGAAACGGCCGCGGAGTTTGGGCGTCCGGGATCCTTCGAAGACCAGATCGCTGCTCTGCGGGGTGTCGGTCAGCGAACCGTCGCGACTGTAGAAGAGCTCCCGTCCGGTATCGGGATCAATGCCCGCCGAAGGCAGCACATAGATACCGTCGGCAGCATCACCCCGAACCATCCCGACACAAGATCCCTCGGCAAGGGCCTGGGCAAGGAAAAGATCGGACGAATAATCGGGCAACGCGGTAATCCGGCTGCGATTGGCCACCCCGTTTACAAAGAGGGTCAGATCGACTCCGTTCCGGTTGTTCAGGATCGTTGCCGCAACAGCAAATTCGACGCCCGAATTGCGGATGGCTCCCCGGTTCGTATAACGGATCTCCGAGCCGAACACCGGCGACTGACTCTCAACGGTCATCAGATTTTTCGAAAGCGAGTTGTAATACTTCAGCGTGAGGTCGATCGGTCCGAACCGGCCGTCAATACCGACGTGAGCGCTGCGGGTGGTCTTCCACCGGAGCGCCGGATTGTAGACGTTCGAGTGGAACAGGGTAACCAGACCTTCGCTGTAATCCGACGAGCCCAAACCGTTCAGATAGGGGTTGTCGAAATCATAGGCGTAGAGTGGATTGACCTGAGCATAATCGAACTGATAGCCGGCCGTGGCGCCGTACCCGGCCGACAGACTCAGCCGACTGATGAAATCCGACTCGGGCAGGAAGCTCCGCCGCAGATCGTAGCGAGCCGTTATGCCGTAGGAGCCGGCGGTGCGTTTTTCGGGAGCCAGCCGCGAGGACCGGTCCAGACGCCCCGAAAGATCGACAAAGAGCTTTTGGTCGAAGTTCCACGAGAGGGTTCCGTAACCGCTCAACACCCGCTCGGCCATCTCGACACCTTCGGGGCGCTCCTCGGCATAATACTGGGCAAAGGAGACGTAATCCATGTGGTCACTCGAAATACCGGTCCCCCGGAAGGAGTTATCGGTGTAAGTGGCCGAGTAGATCTCCATGCCAAGCGAAGCCCGCAGCGAGTGACGATTCCACTCCTGCCGATAATCGGCCCAGATCCGCTCCTGATAGCTCTTCAACTCGTTGCGACGAATCCGGTAACTGCCCACCTTCGTAGCCTCATCGGCGGTGTATCCCCGGTAGACGAGCGACGACGGAGAGACAAATTCCGAACGGCGGTCGTAATCGTGCGTCAGGTTGAACTGTCCGGCGATGCTGAAGCGGGAGTCGATCTTCCAACGTACGGTCAGGTTGTTGTTCACCCGAGCGATCTTGTCTTCGGCGAAACTGTTGAGCGACATCTCGTACAACGGAGACCCCTGCTCGGAGAAGGTACCGCTTCCGAGCACGTCATACGGAACTCCACGTCCATCGGTCGCTACATAATAGGGATCCATCCGGGCCCATTCGAGGATGGCTCCGGCGGTAGACTCTCCGGCATCGAACAGGTCGACATTGAGTTCGTTGGAGATCTGGAACGATCGGGTCGTATATCCGATGAAGGCCGAACCGCCGTAGGATTTCCGCTCCGAGCCCTTCATGACCCCCTTGACGGGATTCAGGTAGAGCACGCCGCGATAGCGCAGGCTGCTGTCACCGCCGTCGACGGAGACACGGTGCCGATGCGAGAACGAGGTTCTAACGGGCATGTTGAGCCAGTCGGTCGAACCGTTGGCCCGCACGTCAGCCATCCGCTGATCGTAGAGGGCTTCGTTACCGTCGTAAGCACCCGTACTTTTTTCCCAGTCGAGTTTCTGTGCGGCATCCATCAGATCGAAATTGCGCAGGGAGGCCTTCTGGAACATACCGTCGAAACGGTAGGTCAACTGCAGGCGATGCGCTTCGGGAGTCCGGGTTCGGATCAGGATGGCCCCCTGTCCGGCGCGCACACCCAGCAAAGCGGTTGCCGAAGCATTCTTGAGCAGCGTAACGCTTTCGATGCGCTGCATGTCGAAATCGCTCAGCCGATCCATCGATTCGCTGTGGCCGTCGACAATGACCAGCGGCAGCGCATCCGCCTGGCTCAGATTCCAGGCAAAGGAGCGTGTTCCCTGCAGACTCAGAGACTGGGGTACGGCATTCGGATCGGAGCCCTGATCCGGATCAAATCCGCACAACGAAGGATCGGCCAGTTCGAGCGCACGCAACAGATCGGTCGGATGGAGTTTGCGCAGATACTCGCCCGAAAGGGTTGTTTCCGCTGCATCCGACACCGGCAGACCGTAATTGTCCCGGATGAACCGTTCCTCCTGCGGCCCGTCACCTTGACCAAACAGAAACGATGGGGCAAGGGAGAGCAGGGTCGAAACCGCTGCCGGAAGGATCCATATCCGCCACGTTCCCGGTGTTGGAACGCCCTTGGGATGTTTCCGTTTTTTCGTTTGTAAAGGTTTCGTCATAATGGGAAAAGTTTAGTGGGATTATTTCAGCGTGATACGTTCTCCGTCGTAGTCGATCTTTATGTCGGTGCCTGTAGAGGTAATGATATCGAGGATCCGGTCGAGTTCGCCGCAGCGGGGGAACTGCCCCGTGAAGCGGAACCGGTCGAGATACGGAGCCACCTCATAATCGAAGCGATACCATCGGGAGAGCTCCTCGAGGATTTCGGAGATGGTGGCGTGCGAGAAGATAAAGGTTCCGGAACGCCAGGCAAGGGCCTGCGAGGGGTCGACCTGTGTCACCTCGATCGGTTCATCCGACTGCCGCCGGTAGACAGCCTGCTCGCCGGGCGAGAGTCGGACACTCTGCTCGCCGGAGTCGGATGTCACCTCGACGGAACCTTCCACCAATGTGGTATAGACTGCCTGAGCGGCATCATAGGCCTTGATGTTGAAATGGGTTCCGAGAACCCGGATCCGCTGTCCGCCCGACACGACGACGAAGGGACGGGAGGCATCATGCGCCACCTCGAAATAGGCCTCTCCTTCCAGCATGACAATCCGTTCGCTACTGTGGTTGGTCGTAAAGAAGCGCAGCCGCGAGGCAGCATTCACCCAGACCCGCGTACCGTCGACCAACGTCACGTCGTACATGCATCCGCGGGGTGTAATGAGTGTATTATAGACCTCCGCGAGGGGTTCCGAACGATCCTCACGATCGGAAGAAGGCTCCGGACGGTAGGTCAGACTGTTTTCTCCGCTGATACGGGCATTGCCGAGATCCGCCGTTGAATCCGCCCGACCGAGTTCCACGCTTTGGCCATCGGCCAGATAGAGGGTTGGCTGTGCACCTCCGGGACGGATCTCGGCGATTCGGGCCATGACCCGCTTCCGGTGTCCGGTATGCGAATCGTAAATGATGCCGGCAGTCAGGAGCAGTACGACAAGTACGGCAGCCGCACTTTGCAGTTTGAACATGTAACGCCGGATGCGGGCCCTGCTTTTTCGCTCACGGAGGCGGACCTGCACCTTTCGCCAGGCTTCATCGACATCACACTGTTCGCGGATGATCCGGCGGTTCTCCAGCTCCTCTTCATCGAGGATCCGACGGAAGAGTGCGATCTTGTGCTCACGATTCCACTCCCGGAGTCTGAGTTTGAGTTGTTCGCGCTCCTGATCGGAGGTTTTCGAAACCCAAAACCTCCCCAGCAAGACAGCCGTCCTGACAAATGATATGATATTCCCAACTAACACCGTTAATATAACACTTTAGAAACAAAAAAGGATGACATAAGATCAAAAAAAATTGCAAGATGCTTTTAATGTGCACCTTGCAGAGATAAATAATCGTAAGTCCAAAGACCTGAACAGAAACGACACGGAGAGGAAAGGTCTCTCCTTAGAAAATCATCCACTGATTCGAAAGAATCATGCGCAGTATTTTGTAAGCCCGTGCCTTATGCGTACGGACCGTATTGACCGAAATGCCCAACACATCTGCAACTTCCTGATTGCTAAAACCATCTACAGCCAGGCTGAGCACCCGCCGACCCATTGCCGGGAGGGATTCGATGGCTTGTGCAATAATTACCGAGGACTCCTCCTGCATGATGGCGTCTATAAAGAATTCTTCCGATTGTTTCTGCTTATGACGAGCAATCTGCAATTCGGAATAACGGTTCCGAATCTGTTCATGTCTCAGATGATTGAGACATTTATTGCGAAGTGTTTTATAAAGAAATCCCCTGACAAGATATTCGTTCTCAAAGGTATAACCCTGCTCAAGCAGGGTTGCGAACGCCTCCTGCACCAAATCTTCACACGTTTCATGACTCTGCACGAAATTGCGGGCAAAAGAGACAAACATCGGATAATAAGTCCGGAAGAATTCGGGAACCAACTCCTTCGTCTTTTCATCCGATTCCTTGTATGTATCTTTCTTGCACATGATTTTGTCAGGCTTTGCTGCGACGAAACAATCTGTGACAGCCACTACACACGGGCTCAAAAATAAAAGGTTTTTGTAAAAATTGCAACATTTTTTTCAGCAGAATCCAGTCATCCAGGCCCTCAACGAGCCATAGGTGAACAATAACAACCTACAAATAAATACCTTACACAATTGCAACCTATAGTTTTCATCTGTAATCATTTTCAAAAATCAATCAGGAAAAGATTGTCTCTGTCGAATCGGGACGCGATTCACTCCTACAGACAGGCAATCCGTTTACAGCGATTTTACAGCCTTACCGCTTTTTTTTCGGCTGAAAGGCTCATTTTTACAATATATTATTTTATATTTGCAATAAATATTTGTTAGCCAATTCCAACAGCCAGGAATCAGATCAACGGAAAGGAGCGATTTATCTCCTCAGCCGAAGCCCCTGGCCGGAGACAAAACAGGAATCAGACTGCCAGCAAGCAGTTCCGCCACCCACCCGGTCCGGCTTCGAGCCCCCCGGATTCGGTGCAAGGACCGGCCTGCACGAAAAAGACCACCAAAAATGAAAGATATGTACGTACCCAACCACCTGAAATGGCGAATTCTTCTGGCGCAAGAGCTGAAACAGGTCTACTTCGAACGCGAGAACTCACACCGCAACTGCAAACGGATCTTCGAACTTTACGGCCGTTACCTGCTGGGAACGACCTACGACACGTTTCTGACCTACCTCAACCAGCGGAAATACCGGATCGACAATCTCCGGCTGCCGCCCTACATCGTGGCAGCCATCGGACTACTCGAGCCGCTGCGTATCGCCAGCGAGCGTCTGCGATTACGCAAAATGGGTTCTCCGTGGACCCTGCAGGAGATTGTCGAGGAGACGCTGACGATTCTCCGCGAACGCTCCTCAACCCCGCTGGACCGGCGGATCGGACAGGCGCAGCAACACGTCGAATAAGCGACGCTCGGGACCTGTACGACAACCGGCCCCATCAGCCGACAAGGCATACCCACCCGCAACGGGAGGAGCTGCCAACAGAGCACGTGTTCACGGCGTACCTTCACCCCGACAACAGCCCACGGGATATTGTCGCACCCCCTTCCACCTACCGGAAGCGGCGCCAAACACGATGCCGCACTACTCTACCGTCGACCGGAATCCACTCCGGTCTTCGGTCCCGCGCCATCTGCTCCGGGAGGAAACCGGGCAAACGCCGCATATGAGAACAACCAAAAAAAGCGTTGCAGAAATTCTGCAACGCTCTTCACAAACGTACCTTCGAGCGGAAAGAAGGGGATTCGAACCCCTGAAACCCTTTTGAGGTTTACTCGCTTTCCAGGCGGGCCAGTTCAACCACTCCTGCATCTTTCCGTGGGGATGGCGCAAAAGTACGCAATATTTCCCGATTCTGCAAATGACGGCGATTTTTTCTGCACGGCGCCGCCGGGCACGGATTCGGACAGGCTCGAAAGAAAAGTCAGTCCCGGCATGAAAGGCCCGGTCCCAAGTCCGATTCGTGCGCCCCGCGACCCGACTAACGGATAAAACTCGTCATGATGCGGGGTTCGGCTTCGGGGATGTTCTCCGTAGCGAGCAATCCGGACTTGAGCACGCGGGCCATGTTACGCCCCAGCACACGCATCGTCTGCAGACCTTCACCGTCCTGACTGGCCTCGCCGGGAGTCCGTCCATGGACGCTGTTCCAGTATTTCGACGAGACGACCGGCATGTTCGTTATCATGAAATACTTGTTCAGACGGTCGAACGCGGCGCTGGCTCCTCCGCGGCGGCACACGACCACGGCAGCAGCCGGTTTATAGGCCAGGCGGTCGACGCACGAGACAAACAGACGGTCCAGCAGCGCACACAGCGAACCGTTCGGGCCGGCGAAGTAGACCGGCGAACCGACGATCAGGGCGTCGGCCGTGGCCAGTTTTTCGCGGATCAGCAGGTAGAGATCGTCGTTGAAGGCGCAACTGCCGGTCTGGGCACACTGCCAGCAGCCGATGCAGCCCGGAATGGGTTTGGTACCGATCGAGACGATTTCGGCCTCTACGCCCTCGGCCTCGAGCGTGCGGGCAACTTCGTTCAATGCGATGAAGGTATTGCCCTCGCGATGGGGGCTTCCATTGATAAGCAGGACTTTCATAGCTGATATTTTTTAATGTCGTTGGTTTTCGCCACCCAAAGATACAAAAAAAGGGGATGCGGAGGAGATCGCATCACCCGATTTTATCGGAAGGCCGCCTGCGCAGACGCCTCCGCCCGTCTAATCTCGGGGAGGGGGGGGGCGGACTGCAGCCGCACGTTCCGATCCCGAGAAGACAAAAAAAGGGGAGATTCCCTTCGAGAAATCTCCCCAATCTTCAGAGGGCAAAATTATTTTGCAGCCTCAACCGTCTCGGCAGCAGCCTCGGTAGCGGTCGAATCAGCCTGCTCGCAAGCAGCCGTCGAATCGCACTTCTCGGTGCAACCCTCGCAAGCCGAAGCCTCGGTAGCAGCAGCTTCCGTAGCAGCGGCATCAGCAGCTGCCTTCTTGTTGGCGTTTCCACCACAGCTAACCATGGCTACGGCAGCCAGAACGATGACCAAAGAGAAAATCTTTTTCATAGCGTCAAACGTTTAATTAACACTTCTTAAACGCCACAAAGATAGATATTCGCCGAAACAAAGCAAAGAAAAATCAAAAAATTTTCAAAAACAGCCGCAAATCACTCCAGAAGGTCGCTCACGGAGATCACTTCGTTCTTCAGAAAGGCCTTCGGGAAGATGGCCGAGACCTTGCCTTTCAGTATGATAGCCTCTTCGGAGGTCAGGCAGTTTCCGACCGAGACCGAGAACCACGGGCTTTCGTAAACCATGTAGACCCGGATACCGGGAAAAGTCTCTTCGAAGAGTTGTTTGGCTGCCAGCGCACCGTTGCGGGCATCGGGGCCGTTGTCGAAGAAGATGCAGACGCGATGGCCCTTGTAGGAGAGGCGCTGGGCACTGCGGGCGGCATCGGCCACGGCGCGGGCGGCATCCCCGTGTTCGGTGACCACGACGCGAGCCGGATCGAACAGCGCAGAGCCGGCTGTCGGTTGGGCCAGACGCTGCTTGAAGGCCTCGAGCGACTGGGCTCCGGCAACCGAAGCGACCATCAACAGAGCGCAGGTAAGGATCAGCGTACGATATTTCATAACTTCAGATAATTTTGCACATCCTGAACGGAGAGCCCAAAGGTAGTCAAAAATTCGGACAAAGGCATCTTTTCGCGGGAAAAACGGAGCGGAGCCGGGCCGCCGCGGCCCTCGATCTCGAAGGAGAGGGCGATACGGTCCAACTCACCGGCCTTCACCTTGCGGTAGAGGACGAAGAGGGTCAGCGGATCGGAGATCTGCAGCCGCCAGAGCGTCCGGATCGAGGCCTGCGTCCGACGGTCGATCTCGACGGGCTCCTCGAGAATCAGCCGTCCCACGACCGCATCGGCGTAATGGATGTCGATCCGGGCCGAGGCGAGCTGGAGCCGATGGGCCGAGCCGTTGTCGATCCGGGCGACCACCTCGGCGGAGGTCAACCCCTGCAGCTGCACCCGTTCAATTCCCTCGAAACGAATCTTTTGAGCCGTCTTCTCAATCGAGCGCCGGCAGGAGCCCATCGCCAGGACGGCGAAGAGTAGCAGCGAATAAAAGAACAATCGTTTCATCGTACACCAATATATATTTGGGCAATGCCGCAACTCTGGCTGCGGGCCTTGCAGTCGTGGAATCCGGCCGCCTCGAGTCGCCGCAGAAATTCGGCCGGGCGGGGGAATTCGCCGACCGAGGCCGGGAGATACTCGTAGGCACGGCGATCGTGGGAGACCATGCCGCCGATGCGGGGCAGAATCCGGTAGGTATAGAATTCGTAGAGGGTGCGGAACAGCGGGTTCGAGGGTCTCGAGAACTCCAGGATGACGACCCGCCCGCCGGGGCGCAGCACCCGGGCCAGTTCGCGCAGCCCGGCATCCAGATCGCCGAAATTGCGCACGCCGAAGGCGACGGTGGCCACGTCGACCGACGCCGTCGCCACATCGAGGTGCTCGGCATCGCCGTGATCCAGCACGATGCGGCCGTCCAGACCGCGGGCCTCGACCTTGCGGCGGGCTACGTCGAGCATGCGCTCCGAGAGGTCGACACCCAGGACGTGAGTCTCTCTGATGCGGCGGGCCATGGCGATGGCCAGGTCACCCGTTCCGGTGGCCACGTCGAGGATGCGGCGGGGTTTCACACGGCACACGATCTTCACGACATGACGGCGCCAGAGACGGTCGATGCTCATCGAGAGCGTATGGTTGAGCAGGTCGTACTTCGGCGCGATGTTGTCGAACATCTCGCGGACCTCCTCCTTCTTGGACTGATCGGTATTGTAGGGTTTCATTCGTAACGAATCGTTTCTTCGGGTTTGATGCGGGAGACAATCGAGGCGGGGATCATCAGCAGGAGGACAATCACGGCGATGAAGCCGGCATTGAGTGCCAGCCACCACCCCCACCCCAGCGATATGGGGACTTCGGAGAGGAGATACCCCTCCGGGTTGAGTTTGACGAGATGGGTCGTGTGCTGCAGCACGCAGAGGCCCAGACCGACGAGGTTGCCCCACCCCAGACCGCGCAGCGCCACGAAAGCGGCCCGCCAGAGGAAGACGGCGCGGATCTGCCGGCTGCGCATGCCGAGGACCTTCAGCAACCCGATCATGCGCGTGCGCTCCAGGACGAGGATCAGCAGCGCCGAGGTCATGTTGAAGAACGCCACGACGAGCATGATGCCGATCACCACGGCTGCATTGACATCGTGGGCCTTCAGCCAGTCGAAGATGTTGGCGTAACGCTCGGTGACGCTCTCGACGGCCAGGTTCTCGGTGCCCTCACCCTCGTCGTAGAGCAGCGTGCGGTCCAGCGTCCGGGCAAAGGCCGGAGCCTCGTCAAGCGAACGGACCCGAATTTCGTAGCCCGAGACCTCGTCAGCGCACCAGTCGCAGAGGCGCTGCACGTTCCGGATGTCGGTGAAGACCATCGAGCGGTCCATCTCGTCCAACCCCGAGGCGTAGATTCCCGACACCTTGAAGCGGTCGCGGCGGGGGCGTTCGCCGCCGTCGACGAACAGCATCTCGATGCGGTCCCCGACGCCGACCTCCAGCCGGTCGGCCAGCAGCTGCGAGAGGAGAATGTCCTTCGTGCGGATCGAATCGCCGATGCGGGGCATCTGCCCCCGGACGAGCCACTCCCCGAGCAGCGACGTGTCGTAATCCGGTCCGATGCCCTTGAGCACCACCTCGCCCACGGCATCCGCCGTGCGGACAATCCCGCCCTTAAGCGCATAGGGGGCCATCGCAACAAAGCCGTCGGTCGAACGGATCAACGCCTCGAGACGGGCGCTGCGATGCACGGGCCGGGAATCGAGCGCATCGACCCCGCGGATGTCGGTCACCGTGACGTGCGAGGCAAACCCCTCCATCTTGCGGGCGACCTCGCGCTTGAAGCCGATGACCACGGCCAGCGTCAGAATCATCACCGCCACCCCGAGGGCCACCGACCCTACGGCAATGCGGTCCATGACCCCGGGGCGGTTTCCGGGCGTCGGACGGGCCGTACGGCGGGCGATGAAAAAGGCGAGATTCACGGGTGCTCTATTTTGTCCTGAAATTTATGCAAAGAAACATATAAATTTCGTATTTTTGTCCGAAATACGGGATTTTCATGAAAAAACGGGCTCTCATCACGGGTGCGACCTCCGGAATCGGCCGCGCAACGGCCCTGCGACTCGCCGCCGCAGGCTATGACATCATCGCCACGGGACGCCGTGCCGAACGGCTCGCCGAACTCAAGGCCGAGATCGAGGCGGCGGGCGGGAACTGCACGACACTCACCTTCGACGTCCGCTCCGAAGAGGAGGTTCGGCGCAACCTCGAACCCCTCGAGCAGATCGACCTGCTGGTCAACAACGCCGGACTGGCCGCCGGACTCGAACACATCGACCGCGGCGACACGCGCGACTGGGACGCCATGATCGACACCAACGTCAAGGGGCTGCTCTATGTCACGCGGGTCATCACACCGAAAATGGTGGCCGCAGGCCGCGGACACGTCATCAACCTGGGGTCGATCGCCGGCACGGAGCCCTACGAAAACGGCGCGGTCTACTGCGCCACGAAACACGCCGTGCACGCCATCTCGCAGTCGATGCGCGCCGATCTGCTCCCGGCCGGGATCAAGGTGACGGAGATCCGCCCCGGCATGGTCGAAACGGAGTTCTCCGAGGTGCGTTTCCACGGCGACCGGCAACGTGCCGCAGCCGTCTACGAGGGGGTCGAGCCCCTCACCGGCGCGGATATTGCGGAGGCAATCGCGTGGGTGGCACAATTACCGGCCCACATGAACGTTAATGACATGGTACTGATGCCGAGCCAGCAAGCCGGTTCGTACTACACGTATCGCAAGAAACAGTAAACACTTACGACTATGTATCAACCCCTTATCACCCTGCTTCAGGCAGGTTACTACGCAGAGCCGCATGCCGCACGCTACGACGCCGCCACGATGGGCATGTTCGTGCTGATCATCATCATCGGCGTCATCGGCTTCGTGGTGCAGGCGCGCCTGCAGTCGGTCTTCAAGAAGTATTCGAAGGTGCAGTTCCCGGGCGGCCTGACGGGCGCCGAGGTGGCCGAGAAGATGCTGCGCGACAACAACATCCATAACGTGAAGGTTACGCACGTGAGCGGCCAGCTCACCGACCACTTCAACCCGCAGACGATGACCGTCAACCTGAGCGACGCGGTCTACTCGTCGACGAGCGTGGCGGCAGCCGCCGTGGCGGCCCACGAGTGCGGCCACGCCGTGCAGCATGCCCGGGGCTATGCACCGCTGGTGCTGCGTTCGCAGCTGGTTCCGGTGGTTCAGTTCGCCTCGTCGGCCGCCACGTGGGTCATCATCCTGGGTCTGGTGATCCTGGCCACGACACAGAACGAGGTGCTCTGCTGGATCGGCGTGGGACTGATCGCCATGTCGGCCCTCTTCTCGATCGTGACGCTGCCCGTGGAGTACAACGCCTCGGCGCGGGCGCTGGAGTGGCTGCAGGCCAGCCGTACGATCCAGGGCGTGCAGCTCTCGCAGGCGCGCGAAGCCCTCTCGTGGGCAGCCCGCACCTACCTGGTGGCGGCACTGAGCGCCATCGCGTCGGTGCTCTACTACGTCTTCCTGATCCTCGGACGACGCAACGACTGACAACGCGGAATGAACACTCCGGAGAAAGACTACACCCATCGCACCTGGCTGGCGGCCGCGGCACTCATCGCAGTGCTCGTGGCCGTAAGTTTCATACCTCCGCAGAGTATCGGAGGCATCCACCTGCGGCGCGCAAACATCCTCTCGGACCTCATGACGTTCGACGATTCGGCCCCGGCGGAGCAGGAGGCCGCCACGGGGCTCTACGACGAGGAGGAGTTCCGCGTCGATCTGGCGGAGGTGGCCTCGCGCATTGAGGCCGACACCGCGCACCAGGAGGCCCCGACCATCTATGAATGGCGGCTTGCGGACGACACGCCGGCCGACGACCGCTATGCGCCGCGCAAGGCGGACACCACACGATGGGTCGCCACGCTGACTCCGATCGAGGATTACAGCGACAGCGGCCGTCTGCGGGCCTTCTGCGACACGCTGCTGCTGGCGCGGCGTCCGGTGCGGATTGCCGTTCTGGGCGACTCGTTCGTCGAGGGCGACATCCTGACGGCCGATCTGCGCGAACGCCTCCAGACCGCCTACGGAGGACGTCCGGGCGGCGGTACGGGTTTTGCCCCGATGGCCTCGCCGCTGACGGCCTTCCGCCGCACCATCAAGACGCAGTCCAAGGGGTGGGCCACCTACAACATCATGCAGCGCAAGGCGGCTCCGGATTTCCTGCGCGAACACTTCTACATTTCGGGCTGGGTGAGCCAGCCCTCGACCGACGCCTCGACCCGCTGGGAGAACACCGACTTCCGGCAGCAGCTCGATGCCGTGACCGACGCCCGGATCCTCTTCCTCTCCCCGGCGGAGAGCCGCGTGGAGGTGACGCTGAACGACACGCTGCGGCATGAATTCACGGTCGAGGGCGATGCCACGGTGCGCCAGATCGCCGTTTCGGCACCGCACATCCACTCGCTGGGCTTCCGCGTTCTCGCCGGGACGAAGGATTTCATCGGCTACGGTGCGATCTTCGAGGGGCACGGCGTGGTGGTCGACAACTACTCGGTGCGCAGCAACAACGGCCAGGCGATGTTCTGGACCAATCCGTCGGTCAACGCCCGCATCCACTCCTTTGCACCATACGATCTGGTGATCCTCCAGTACGGGCTGAACATCATGCAGGCGGGCGTGACGGACTATCGCGGCTACGCCTCGCAGATCGAAAAGATGGTGGCCTACGTACGGCAGTGCTTCCCGGGTGCCGCAGTGCTGATCCTGGGCGTGAGCGACCGCTCGGTGAAGACCGACTCGGGATTCGAACCGATGGACGCCGTTCCCTACATGACCGAGAGCCAGCGCACGGCGGCCCGCAACACGGGAGCCGCCTTCTGGCCCACGAGCGACGCGATGCGCGCCCAGGGCGGCATGGCGGAGTTCGTGCGCAACGGC
Organism: Alistipes megaguti; assembly: GCF_944320325.1. Classification (NCBI taxonomy): domain Bacteria; kingdom Pseudomonadati; phylum Bacteroidota; class Bacteroidia; order Bacteroidales; family Rikenellaceae; genus Alistipes; species Alistipes megaguti. The sequence goes on along the minus strand of NZ_CALUHA010000017.1, from coordinate 10,391 downwards.
TGGGCCGGCAAGGACTTCACCCACATCAACTACGCCGGCGGACGGCGTGTGGCGTGGGCGCTCTACGATGCGCTGAACGAGGAGATCCGCAAGGCCTACACGGAGATCCTCCTCACGCAGCGCCGCCAGGCCGAAGCCGCGGCCGTGATGGACTCGCTGCAGCGAATCCGCCTGCAGCGGGAGCTGCTTCCGGAGCTGACGCCCGAACCGCAGGGGCTTCCGGTCCCCGAATCCCTTAACCTGCCGCAACCATGACACTCCCCACAACGGACGGCATCTGGGAACGGCTCACGGCGCTGCTGACCTACGACGCCACCTCGCCGCTGATCTTCAGCAGCGGTCTTTTCCTGTTTCTGTTTGCGGGCTTCCTGCTCGTCTACAGTGCCTTCCGGCGGGCGCCGATGGCCCGCATCATCTATGTGGTACTCTTTTCGCTCTACTTCTACTACAAGTCGAGCGGCATCTACTTCCTGTTGCTCATCTTCACGGCGACGAGCGACTTCCTGATCGCACGGGGGATCTTCCACACGCAGAGCCGGCAGACCAAACGCTGGCTGGTGGCGCTGAGCGTGGCGGTGAACCTCGGCATGCTGGGCTACTTCAAGTACACGAACTTCCTGATCGACATCTCGAACCAGCTCTTCGGGCAGGGTTTTCTCCAGTTCCAGAACATCTTCCTGCCGGTGGGCATCTCGTTCTTCGTCTTCCAGTCGATGAGCTACACGATCGACGTCTACCGCGGACAGCTGCGCCCGCTGACCAACTGGCTCGATTATCTCTTCTACCTGTCGTTCTTCCCGCAGCTGGTCGCCGGCCCCATCGTGCGGGCCCGGGACTTCATCCCGCAGATTCGCCAGAACCCGATCCGCATCACGCGCGAAATGTTCGGAACGGGGGTCTTCCTGATCCTCACGGGTCTCTTCAAGAAGGCGATCATCTCGGACTACATCTCGCTGAACTTCGTCGACCGGGTCTTCGACGAACCGCTGCTCTACTCGGGCTTCGAGTGTCTGATGGGCATCTACGGCTACGCGCTGCAGATCTACTGCGACTTCTCGGGCTACTCGGACATGGCCATCGGCATCGCGCTGCTGCTGGGCTTCCGCTTCCCGAAGAACTTCGACGCACCCTACAAGTCGGCCACGATCACCGAATTCTGGCGGCGGTGGCACATCTCGCTCTCGTCGTGGCTGCGCGACTACCTCTACATCTCGCTGGGCGGCAACCGCAAGGGACGGCTGCGCACCTACTGGAATCTGCTCCTGACGATGCTGCTCGGCGGATTGTGGCACGGTGCAGCGGTGCGCTTCATCCTCTGGGGCGGGCTGCACGGCGTGGCACTGGCGCTGCACAAGCTCTGGCTGAGCGTCGTCCCGGGCGCCAAGGTGTCGGGCGCACAGATGCACTGGTGGAGCCGTGCGGCGGGTATCTTCGTGACGTTCAATCTGGTCTGCTTCGGGTGGCTGATGTTCCGCGCCGAGTCGATGCAGACCGTCTCGCTGATGCTGCATCAGATCTTCGAGAACTTCAACCCGGCGATGATCCCGCAGGTGGTGGCCGGATATGCCGGGGTCTTCGCCCTGATTGCCGCGGGATACATCCTGCACCTGATGCCGGGGCGGGTCGATGCCCTGGCCCGGCAGGTGGTGGTCAACGCCCCGCTGGTGCTGCAGGTGGTGATGGCCGCCGCGATGATCTGGTGTGTCATGCAGATCAAGTCGAGCGACATCCAGCCCTTCATCTACTTCCAATTCTGACCCGACGATGCAGAACCTCGACCAACAACTCTTTCTGGCGCTGAACTTCGACGGCGGACCCGTGTGGGACCGCATCATGCTCACCCTTTCAGGAACGACGATGTGGATTCCGCTCTACGCGGTGATCCTGTGGCTCGTCTGGCGACGCTCGGGCTGGCGGGGGATGCTGCTCTTCCTGGTGCTGATGGCCGCAGCGGTGGCACTGGCCGACATGGTGGCCGGGATCTTCAAACACAACGGACTGCTGGGCGGTCTGCTGCCCGATTTCGAACCGCGCTGGCGGCCGATGTTCACCCCTTCGCTCGAGGGGCTCGACATCACGCCCGACTCGCTGCGGACGCTGCGCTGGCTCTCGCCCGAGGAGCTTGCGGCGGCCGGGTATTCGGGGCATTGGACGGTACACGTCCCCATCGAAGCGGTCAGCGGCCGCTACGGAAGCGTCTCGGCCCACGCCGCGACGATCGTTGCGTTGGCGCTCTTCTCGGCACGGGTCATCCGCCGGCGGTGGTTCACGTTGCTGATGATATGCTGTACACTGGTTGTCTGCTACTCGCGGATCTATCTGGGCAAACACTTCCCGATGGATCTGGTCTGGGGCGCTCTGGTCGGTGCCGTGCTGGGCTGGGCGGCCTGGACACTCTACCGGCGTTTCGCACCCCGCAGCAAGGCGGCAAAGTAACCCCAGGAGGGGGGGGGCAAAAGGCCCACACGAAGGAGACCGGGCACAGAAGGCCGGACACCGGAGACCGCATGCCGGGGATCGCACACAGCTCCGGAACCTTCCGAATTGAAACCAACGAGGGGAGTGCCATCCGGCACTCCCCTCGTTTCATACGGCCGAAACCGGTCCCGGCTCCGGTCAGAATCCCCAGTCGGAGGGGTTGCACTGCTCCTTGACCTCGTCGGGGACATCGGGGAAGAAGGTGAAGCCGGTCTGCTCCTCGATCCACTTCACGGACTTCATCTGTGCGGCGCCGAGCGTCGGGATCGTGGCATTGCTGTCGTCCGTCCCGTCGCCATTCTCGAACCAGAAGCCCACCGCCTTGAGTTCGCTGGCCGAACACTCCTGAATGGCCTTGCGGGTGTTTCCGGCGCGCGTCCGCAGAATCAGCTTGTAGTAGTGGGTCGGGACCTCACACGGCTTTGCCTCGTCGATACTGCCCCTCACCTGGGCGTTCTGGTTGACCCAGCTGCCGTCATGGGCGGCAATGGCCCCCTCGCCGAAGTGGGCACCCGAGACACAATAGAGCGTGTCGGCGCAGACGTAGTAGTCCTGGATGCGCCATTCGGCCTGCTGCCACAGATCGCTGAAGACCTCACCGCCCTGCGGCGCAATGTTGCACGAATAGAAGGTCTGCACATTGATTTCCGCGGGGTTGTTTGCATCGCCGCAGCCGCGATAACCCGAAGCCAGCATGTGCCCGCGTCCCCAGCGGTAGAGCGGCGACTCCGAAACGACATACTTGTCGCGGTTGTCCCCCGGCCATACCCAGATGATCGCCTGTTCGGCCTGCGTCATGTTGGGATCGGCGGCCCAGGGCTGCGTCTCCGGGCGGGTCCGTCCGCCCTCCTCGTAGCAGGCGTGCTGCGGATGGGCAATCCAGAGCGGGCAGTGGCGTTTCGTATCATAGCAATAGGTGTAGTTGCGCAGATGCTGTTTCGTCGAGACGGTCGTCGACCAGAAGGTGTAAATCTTCCTGTTGGTCATGTCGGCCGGCGTGGCGGGAAGCTCGGCCCAGCGGTACTCCTTGCCGGACGCACCGAAGTCGATCTGCTGACCGCCGCCACCGGTCGTCAGCACGATGTCGTCAAAACTCAATCCGTACTCCCGCTGCACCCCCGTCACCGAATACCGGATCGAGAGGCTCGGGACCGCATCGGTCAGCGTGAAGCCCACGCTCGCCTTCGTCCAGGTGTTGTAGGCGGAGGCACCCTTGTAGGTGAGCCTTTTCCACGACGAACCGTCTGCACTCACTTCCAGATTCATGTCACCCTCAGGGAAGATCGTCCCGAACGAAAGCGTATAGGCGGTCTGTCCGGCCGGCAGCGTGATGTCCCGGATCGTAAAGTAACCCGGATCGCCGTCCGTGAAGATCTTGGCGTAGGCCTTGCCCGAGGCTCCGGCATAGCGTCCCGAGGAGCCGAAATTGTCGTTGTTGATCCGCATGCGGGAGGTGTTGTAGGAGACCGTCGAGGCGCCCGTACCGCTCTGGGTCTTCCACTCCTCGTTGGTATCGGCCCAGATGCCGCCCGTCCCGTCGCCGAAATCGAGGCTGAACACAGTCTCCCCGGCGGGAGTATCGCCTCCGTCATCCCCGTCATCGCCGCCCGGACCGGACGTGCGCGTCACCGTCACGAACTGCGAGGCGGTCTTTCCCGAGGCGGTTTTCACACCGAATTTCAAGGTTTGGCCCGCCGGCATGTCAGCCACATAAAAACTTCCGTTACCCGATCCGGTCGCCGGAGATACGGATACGCCCGAAGTCTCCGGCGTCCAATAGACCGTCCACTCCGTATTGGCCAGTACCTGGATTACATTCTTTGTGGGATCATTTTCGTTGAAGGTGAACGACGCCGCCTCCACGACGGCATAGGTGCCATCCTCCGCACCATCGTCGCCGCCGCACGCCGTAAAAAACGTCAGCAAAAGCACGAACAATCCCGGCAACAAAGTCGGGAATTTCCAAATACGGCGCAGTGTGAAACAAATAGACGAGTGAGTGAAAGTTTGTTTCATAAACACGTTTTTTTGGTTAGACATGAGGGGTTAAATATAAAAATATTTTCCGAACAAACAAAATCGCCCGATGTTTGAACGCCCCGGCGAGTTGCTAATTTGCCCGTTTTTCACTACTTTTGCAGGGATATACCACGAAACATCAAAAACAGACGATATGGCAATCGAACTCAGCGAACAGGAACAGCTTCGCAGACAGTCGCTCAACGCCCTGCGCGACCTGGGCATCGAACCCTACCCCGCCGCACGCTACGACGTAACGGCCACGGCGCGCGAAATCGCCGAGGGTTACGACGACAACGCGAAGAACTTCCAGGAGGTCCGCATCGCGGGCCGCATCATGTCGCGCCGCATCATGGGCAGCGCCTCGTTCTTCGAGTTGCAGGACCACACGGGACGCATCCAGGTCTACATCCGCCGCGACGACATCTGCCCCGAAGGGGACCCGACGCTCTACAACACGGTCTTCAAGAAGCTGCTCGACATCGGCGACTTCATCGGCGTGGAAGGGTTTGCCTTCCGCACCAACACCGGCGAACTCTCCGTACACTGCAAGGCGTTCACCGTGCTCTCGAAGTCGATCCGCCCGCTGCCCGTCGTCAAGGAGAAGGACGGCAAGACCTTCGACGCCTTCACCGACCCCGAGATCCGCTACCGCCAGCGCTACCTCGACCTGATCGTCAACCCGCAGGTCAAGGAGGTCTTCATCAAACGCGCGAAGATCATCTCCACGATGCGTGAGTTCTTCGACTCGCAGGGCTACATCGAGGTCGAAACACCGATTCTGCAGCCCATTCCGGGCGGCGCCGCGGCGCGTCCCTTCATCACGCACCACAATTCGCTCGATATCGACCTCTACCTGCGCATCGCCACGGAGCTCTACCTGAAGCGGCTGATCGTCGGAGGCTTCAACGGCGTCTACGAGCTGGGCAAGAACTTCCGCAACGAGGGAATGGACCGCACCCACAACCCCGAGTTCACCTGCATGGAGATCTACATCGCCTACAAGGACTACCGCTGGATGATGGAGTTCACCGAGCGGATGCTCGAACGCATCACCACGGCCGTCAACGGTACGACGGAGCTGGAGATCGACGGACGGCAAATCTCCTTCAAGGCGCCGTTCCGCCGTGTGACGATGACCGACGCCATCCGCGAGAAGACCGGCTACGACATCACCGGCCAGTCGGAGGAGCAGCTGCGCGAAGCCTGCAAGCGACTCAACGTCGAGATCGACGACACGATGGGCAAGGGCAAGCTGATCGACGCCATCTTCGACCAGTACTGCGAGGGCGACCTCATCCAGCCGACCTTCGTCTGCGACTACCCGATCGAGATGTCGCCGCTGAGCAAGCGCCACCGCGACAACAAGGATCTCACCGAGCGGTTCGAACTCTTCGTCAACGGCAAGGAGCTCTGCAACGCCTACTCGGAGCTGAACGACCCGATCGACCAGCTGGGCCGCTTCCAGGAGCAGCTGCGCCTCTCGGAGAAGGGCGACGACGAGGCGATGTTCATCGACATGGACTTCGTCCGTGCCCTGGAGTACGGCATGCCGACCTGCTCGGGCATGGGCATGGGCATCGACCGTCTGGCGATGTTCATGACGGGCCAGAACTCGATCCAGGACGTGTTGTTCTTCCCGCAGATGCGCCCCGAGAAGAAGGCCGCGACGGATCCCGTCGAGGCCTATACGGCCATCGGCGTTCCCGAGGAGTGGGTGCCCGTCATCCAGAAGATGGGCTACCTGACCGTCGATTCACTGCGCAAACTCGCCCCGGGCAAGTTCTTCAACGACCTGTGCGGTTTCAACAAGAAGAACAAACTCGGGCTGAAGGCCCCCTCGATGGAGGAGGTCAAGGCATGGTGCTCGGCCGAATAAACGGCTGCTACCGCCCCGCCAACATGTGAACACATACAAGGACTTTTAACAAAACAATACCGTTATGAGAAAGAAAATCGTAGCCGGCAACTGGAAGATGAATACGCTTCCGGCCGAAGGAGTCGAACTGGCAAAAGGCGTCGTAGCAGGACGCGGCGAGGTATGCTCGTGCGTGAACTTCATCGTCTGCCCGCCCTTCACCCACCTCTCGATGGTGGCCGAGGCCCTCAAGGGTTCGGACATCGAACTCGGCGCCCAGAACTGCGCCGCCGAGGCAAAGGGTGCCTACACGGGAGAGGTCGCAGCCTCGATGATCGCCGCCCTGGGTTGCAAATACGTCATCCTCGGCCACTCGGAGCGCCGCCAGTACTACGGCGAGACCTCCGCAACGCTCAACAAGAAGATGGAGCAGGCCTATGCCAACGGACTGACCCCGATCTACTGCGTGGGTGAGAACCTCGAGGAGCGTGAGGCCGGCAAGCACTTCGACGTGGTGAAGGCCCAGATCGAGGAGGTTGTCTACAACCTCACGGAGGAGCAGTTCAAGAACCTCGTCATCGCCTACGAGCCCGTATGGGCCATCGGTACGGGCAAGACCGCCACGGCCGACCAGGCACAGGAAATCCACGCCTACATCCGCAAGGTGCTGGCCGAGAAGTTCGGTGCCGCAGCTGCCGAGTGCCCGATCCTCTATGGAGGCTCGTGCAAGCCGGCCAACGCCGCCGAAATCTTCGCCAAGGAGGATGTCGACGGAGGTCTGATCGGCGGTGCCGCCCTGAAGGCTGCCGACTTCCTGGCCATCGGCAAGGGATTCCAGAAATAGTCTCCCGACCGGGAGTGCGGGAAAGAGGGTGAGGCATTCATGCATCGGGGGCCCCGTGAAGGATGCGCCACACCAAGAAACCCGCCATCGAAAAGAGGGTGTTCGATCTACGGTCGGACACCCTCTTTGTTTCATCCCGGCAATCGTATCCCGCACTTGACAGACAAGGGCCGGACATCGACGGATTCGCGAAAAGAGTGTTTAAAAACGGCCTGACACGGAATCAAAACGACGCACGATCAGAAAGTTTTTCTATCTTTGCAGAAAACAGCAATAACAACCATGAGCCGACTGATTATCCACGATTTCGATGATTTTGCCCGCTACACGGGCCAGGAGCTGGGCATCTCGGACTACCTGAAGATCACCCAGGAACAGATCAACCTATTTGCTGACGCCACGCTGGACCACCAGTGGATCCACGTCGATCCCGAACGGGCCCGGGTAGAGAGCCCCTACAAGACAACCATTGCCCACGGTTATCTGACCCTTTCGCTGCTGCCCTACCTGTGGGGACAGATCGTCGAGGTGCAGAACGTGAAGATGCTGGTCAACTACGGCATTGAGAAGCTGCGCTTCAACCAGGCGGTGACAGTCGGCAGCGAGATCCGGCTGCGCGCCACGCTGGTGTCGATCACCAATCTGCGCGGCATAACCAAGGCCGAGATCAAGGTGGCACTCGAGATCCGCGACTGCCCGAAGACGGCCATGGATGCCACGGTTATCTTCCTCTACCACTTCAACAAGTAGCCGGAGGCGATAAAACCGGACAGAGAATCCCAACCCTTCCCCACACTCTCAACTCCCGACCAACCAAAAACGGACTCTTCCCTGACGGGAAGAGTCCGTTTTTATCTCCGCGAGAATCGTGCGGTTGCGGGGGGTTCACCGTACACGCGATTCCCGGAGCGTTGTCCGAATCATTCGTCAATGTCAATGACGCGGAAATTCCGGTCAAACTTGATCTCGAGTCCGTTCGTAAGCTCGATCTCCCACGTATAGGCATTGCGCTCGATCTTGCGGATCTCCTGGCTCGGAAAGTTGCTCTTGGCTACGTAATCGGTGATCTGCTTCGGAACGATTGCGGCGGGAATGGCCGTATACTTGCGTTCTACCGAGGTCCATTCACCCTTGGTATCGAACTCTACCTCGGTACGGTCGGTGTAGGTCACCTCATACTCCGAACCGGCAAACTTGGGATCCTCCACGGCATAGGCCACCGTCAGGTCGGAGAAATAGCTCTTCAGGAAGTTCTGGGCTGCGGCGGGCAGTTTGTCAACGGTGATCGGGCGATCGTTTCCGGCCAGCGTTACGGTGATTCCTGCAAGGAGAAGGGCTGCGGTCAAAAAAATCTTTTTCATGGTTTTAAAGTTTTTTAATTGAACATTCGTTTTTGATTACGATACAAAGGTCGGAAGGAATTCTGAACGGAATCTAAAATTTACCTTTCCAACACCTTTTTTTCTGCAAATATTTCTCCAAACCGCCCCCACATGGGGCTCAAACCCGCTTGCAGGGCGTCCAGATTCGTCCTGCATCAAGCCCCATCTTCCCGCTGGCCGGGGATCGTCTCCTCCGGGCTGTCTCCCTCCCTGACGGGAATCAACACACAGTCAGCATCAGGCGAACCAGCATCGAAATCCTTTTCGAGGCAGACAGGCATTCCCGTTCCCGATGAGGCAATCGGCGCGCTGTCGTTGCGGCAAACGCTACCCCGAACAAATAAAAAATTCCCGAAGAGAGGCCCGGTTGGACACCTCTTCGGGAATTTTGATCCGCAGTCTGGAACGGAATTCGAAGTGAGTTGCGGAGACCGCGGGGCAGACCCGCTTATTCTCTCCTTGTCTCCAGCTTTTTTTCCTCCCCCCCCCTCGAATTGCGCTCCCTGCGCGGGACTACATCTTCTTGCCGACGTTGGTCTTCTTGGCGGCCTTCGGAGCAGCCGTCTTGGCGGCGGCAGCCTTCGGGGCCTTCGGAGCCTTCGGGGCAGCGGCCTTCTTGGTCTCGCCCTCGACTACCGTAGCGTCTTCTACGGCATCGGTCTTCTTCGCAGCGCTCTTGCGCGAACGACGCGTCTTGGGTTTGGCCTCCGTGGCGGCAGCCGGCGTGATGCCCAGCGTGTAAGCCTCGTTGAAGTCCACGAATTCGATAATGCACATCTCGGCGGCATCACCCAGACGGAAGCCCGTCTTCAGGATGCGGGTGTAACCTCCCGGACGCTCGGCAACCTTCGGGGCGATCGTACGGAAGAGTTCCGTCACGGCCTCTTTCTGCTTCAGGTACGAGAAAACGATACGGCGCGAGTGGGTCGTGTCCTCCTTCGACTTGGTAACCAGAGGCTCTACGAACATCCGTACGGCCTTGGCCTTGGCAACGGTGGTTTCGATGCGCTTGTGCAGAATCAGCGACGATGCCATGTTCGACAGCAGGGCCTTGCGGTGACCTGCCTGGCGGCCGAGGTGGTTGTAATTCTTATTGTGTCTCATTTAATTAATCTTTGTCAAGTTTGTAGATTGATACGTCCATTCCGAACTTCAGGTTCAGGGAGGCCAACAGCTCGTCAAGCTCCGTAAGCGACTTCTTGCCGAAGTTGCGGAACTTGAGCAGGTCGTTGCGGTTGAGCTTCACCAGGTCGCCCACCGTATCGACGTCGGCTGCCTTCAGGCAGTTCAGCGCGCGGACCGAAAGATCCTGATCCGAAAGCTTCGTCTTCAGCAACTGGCGCATGTGGAGCACATCCTCGTCGAACTCTTCCGTACCGTTCGTGTCTTCCATGTTGACGGTGATCTTCTCGTCGGAGAAGAGCATGAAGTGCTGGATGAGGATCTTGGCAGCCTCCTTGAGTGCCTCTTTGGGGTGAATCGACCCGTCGGTAGTAATTTCCAAATTCAGCTTCTCGTAGTCGGTCTTCTGCTCGACACGGTAGTTCTCGATCGAGTACTTCACGTTCTTGATCGGCGTGAAGATCGAGTCGATCGGGAGGGTTCCGAACTCGCAGTCGGCAGGCGTGTTCTCCTCGGCCGGAACATAGCCGCGGCCCTTGCCGATCGTGAGCGTCATCTGCATCTTCGTCCCCGGGGCCAGGTGACAGATCACCAGGTCGGGATTCAGAACCTTGAAGAACGACAGGTAATTCGAGATATATCCGGCAGTCAGCTCCGTCACACCCGCAACGTTAATGGACACTTTTTC
>NZ_CALUHA010000016.1:0-59463 GCF_944320325.1 Alistipes megaguti | reverse complement strand
TCGAGAAGAGCCCCGGTTCGAACCGCGACGTATCGCGCATCGTCCGCTCCTATCCGGGCGTGTCGTTCTCGCCCGTGGGCTACCGCAACGACCTGATCGTGCGCGGCGGAGGACCCTCGGAGAACAAGTTCTACATGGACGGCATCGAGATCCCGAATATCAACCACTTCGCCACGCAGGGCGCTACGGGCGGCCCGGTGAGCATCGTCAATGCCGACCTCGTGCGCGAGATCAGCTTCTATACGGGCGCTTTCCCTGCCGACCGGGCCGGGGCGATGAGTTCGGTGCTCGACTTCCAGCTGCGCGACGGCAATCCTGAGAAGCAGACCTTCAAGGTGACGCTGGGCGCCTCGGAGGTGGGGGTGAGCGGCAGCGGCCACATCGGGCGGAAGACCACCTGTCTCTTCTCGCTGCGGCAATCCTACCTGCAACTGTTGTTCAAGATGCTGGGGCTGCCCTTTCTGCCGAACTACATCGACGGACAGGTGAAGGTCAAGACGCGCCTTTCGGAGCGTGACGAGTTGACGGTGCTGGCGCTGGCCGGCATCGACAACATGAAGCTCAACGTCGACGAGGAGGGGGAGAATGCGCAGTATCTGTTGAGCTACCTGCCGCGCATCCAGCAGGAGACCTTCACCGTCGGCGCCTCGTGGCGTCACTACGCCGGCCGCCACGTGCAGACCGTGACGCTGAGCCACAACTACCTGAACAACCGCAACCTGAAATACCGCAACAACGATTCGTCGAGCGAGGAGAATCTGACGCTGCGGCTGCGCTCCGTCGAGCAGAAGAGCACGCTGCGCGGCGAAAACCGCACCTACCTCGGATGCTGGAGCGTGCGCGAAGGGGTCGAGCTGACCTGGTCGAACTATACGGACCGTTCGTTCCAGCGGCTCTATGTCGCCGACCAGACGCGTTACTCGAATTACGACACCCGGCTGGGGATCCTCGGCTGGGGGGCCTTCGTCTCGGCCGAGTACATCTCGCTGAACAAACGGCTGAAGGCCTCGGCCGGACTGCGCACCGACGGCTGCGACTATTCGGGACGCATGGCCCGCTTCTGGGAGCAACTTTCGCCGCGCGGCTCGATCTCCTATGCGCTGAGCGATGCCTGGTCGGTGAGCGGCGCCGCCGGACTCTACTACCAGCTGCCGCCCTACACGGCGCTCGGCTTCAAGCAGGAGGGGGCGCTGGCCAACCGCTCGCTGGAGTACATGCACGTCGCAACGGTCAGCGCCGGAGTTGACTGGCGCCACCGCGACCGGCTGATCGTCTCGCTCGAGGGCTTCTTCAAGCGTTACGGTGAGGTGCCGCTGTCGCTGGCCGACGGCATTCCTCTCGCATGCAAGGGGGCTGATTACGGCACGGTGGGCAACGAGGCGCTGGTCTCCTCGGCCCAGGGGCGGGCCTACGGGGTGGAGGCGATGGCCCGGTGGCAGATCCCCGGACGGTTGAACGTCGTGGGGTCGGTGACCCTCTACCGTTCGGAATATCGCAACAACGTCTCGGCGCCGTGGATCGCCTCGGCCTGGGACAACCGTTTCGTGGTCAACGTCAGCGGCACCTACGATTTCCCGCGCAACTGGAGCTTCGGCGCCAAGCTGAGTGCCGTGGGCGGCGCCCCCTATACGCCCTACGATCTGGACAAGTCGTCGCTCGTCACGGCCTGGGATGCTCAGGGGCGCCCCTACTACAATTACGATTTTTACAATGCCGAGCGGCTCGACGCCTTTGCACAGCTGGACGTCCGGCTGGACAAGGTATTCTACTTCAAACACTTCATGCTGGGGTTCTACGTCGATCTGCAGAACGTCACGGTGAGCAAGTTCCGTTCGCCCGACGTCTGGATGTCGACCGGTGAGATCGAAAATCCGGAGGCTCCGGTCGAACAGCAAAGGTATAAGATGAAGTGGATCGAGCAGGTGAGCGGTACGCTGCTGCCGACGCTGGGGCTGACGATCGAGTTTTAGGGGCAGCGGGTCGAAAGATGCGAACGGCACGTCGGGGCGTCTGTGCATCTGTGGGTGCAGGGTGCAACGAGGTGTCTGCCTGCGGGCGCAACGGGATGTTCGTCTGTGGACGCAACGGGGTGTCTGCGTGGGGCGGATTGGAACTGTCTTGCGGCACACAAAAACAGCAGGGAATCTCGCGACTGCCTGCTGCCTTCGGAGGTTGCCCTCCTAAACTACTAACCCAAACTTAAATAAATGAAGAAACCTCACTGCGGTTGCTGACCCGCAGTTGACTCTTCAAAGAGCAAAGCGTGTGCCAAAAGAGAGCCGCCGGCGGAATTCGATCCGTCGGCGGCTTTTCGGTGTATCTTTGGGCCTGTTTCGTGTGTGCTTTGTCCGAGGGCTTTTTTTTTAGGGCCTCTTCCGGGCGTTTTCCTTCAAGAAGCGGCCTCCCGTGTTGGCGTAGATCACGGCCCCGATCGCCCCGATCACCAGCCAGATTGTTGCGGCGAGCCACAATCCCCGTCCGGGCCACAGCGAGTCGGCCCCCATCACGAGCATGCAGGCGGCGCAGTAGAGCATCAGCCAGCCCATGAAGCGGCACAGCGCCCGTTCGTCATAGCGTTCGCGCTCCTTCTTCGGCATCGTGTTGTAGCCGGCGATCAGCCATGCCCCGCGTCCCGCGAGCAGGAAGCCGCCCATCACGACGAAGAGCAGAAAGAGCACGCCGCAGACGATCAGGTCGCTGTTCATGGTCCGGCGGCGTTAACAGCGGAAGACGCCCGTATAGGTCATCGGCGAGAGGGCGCGCAGCTCCTTCTTCACCTCTTCCGAAACGTTGAGCGTCTCGATGAAGTCGGCAATGGCCTCGTGCGTGATGTGGGCGTTCGTACGCGTGAGGGCCTTCAGCGCCTCGTAGGGTTTCGGGTAGCCCTCGCGGCGCAGGATCGTCTGGATGCCCTCGGCCACGACGGCCCAGTTCTGCTCCAGATCGCGTTCCAGCGCGTCGCGGTTGAGGATCACCTTGCCCAGTCCCTTCATCAGCGACTGCAGGGCGATCACGGCGTGGGCCACCGGAACGCCGATGTTGCGCAGTACGGTCGAGTCCGTGAGGTCGCGCTGCAGGCGCGAGACGGGGAGCTTCGACGAGAGGTGGCTGAAGACGGCGTTGGCGATGCCGAAGTTGCCCTCGGCGTTCTCGAAGTCGATCGGGTTGACCTTGTGGGGCATGGCGCTCGATCCGACCTCGCCGGCTTTGATCCGCTGCTTGAAGTACTCCATCGAGATATAGGTCCACATGTCGCGCGAGAGGTCGATCAGAATGGTGTCGATGCGCTTCATGTTGTCGAAGATGGCCGCCAGGTTGTCGTAGTGCTCGATCTGGGTGGTGTACTGCGAACGGCAGAGCCCCAGCCGCTCGTTGACGAAGCGGTTGGCGAAGGCCACCCAGTCGATCTCGGGATAGGCCGCATGGTGGGCGTTGAAGTTGCCCGTGGCGCCGCCGAACTTGGCCGGGATGGCGATGTCGTGGAGCATGACGAGCTGCTTCTCGAGGCGTTCGACGAAGACCGAGAACTCCTTGCCCAGCGACGTGGGCGAAGCGGGTTGTCCGTGGGTACGGGCCAACATCGGCACCGTGCGCCACTCGCGGGCGAACGACGCCAGCTTGTCACGCACCTCCTCGACGGCCGGGTAGTAGACGCCGGTCATGGCCTCCTTGAGCGAGAGCGGAATGGCCGTATTGTTGATATCCTGCGACGTGAGGCCGAAGTGGACGAACTCCTTGTAGCGTTCGAGTCCCAGGGCATCCATCTTCTCCTTGATGATGTACTCGACGGCCTTGACGTCGTGGTTCGTAACCGCCTCGATCTCCTTGACCCGTTGGGCGTCGGCGTCCGAAAAATCGGTGTAGAGTCTGCGCAGTTCGGCAAACTTTGCGTGGTCGATGTCGCGGAGCTGGGGGAGCGGAAGCTCGCACAGGGCGATGAAATATTCCACTTCGACGCGGATTCGATAACGAATCAGGGCCTGTTCGGAAAAATAATCCGCCAGTTTTTCCGTTTTGTTCCGGTAGCGCCCGTCGACGGGCGAGATGGCAGTCAGTGGCGTTAACATATTTGGGATGAGATTTGTTTTCGAGCACCAAATTTACGACATTTAATTGAATTACGCATAATTTTCGCTACCTTTGCAAAGATAAACTCCCCGGCGTGCGGCTTGCACGCTCTTTGCGGGGAAGGCTTGAAAACCTGGAAACCGGAGAAGACATGAACTTCCTGATGGCGATCATCGACTCGGTGGTGGGCTTCGTGCGGCGCAATCCGTTCACGACGTTCATCATTCTGTTTCTGGCTGTCGCAGCCCCGGCGGTACTCAAAGGTATTGCACTCTTCATACTCTATTTCATCATGGGACTGATTCTTTTGATTCTGGTGCTGATGCTGGCCTTCCGCTGGCGGCTCTACCGGGCCCGCAAGCAGATGGAGGAGCAGTTCGGCAGCGGGTTCGACCCCCGACAGGGCGGTTTCGGCTCGCCCTTTGCCGCGGGCAGCGAACCCCGCGGCGGCCGCGAAGGCGAAGTGCGGGTGCACAAAACACCCGGCGCCCCCGAAAAACGCGTCTCGAAGGACGTGGGCGATTACATTGATTTCGAAGAGGAGAAAAACTGACCATGCTGCGGGCTTTCGGACTCATAGGACGCTATTTCATCCTGATGGGAAAGGTCTTTTCCCGTCCGGAGAAGGCCGCCATCTACCGCCGCCGGATCCTCTTCGAGATGGAGTCGCTGGGCATCAACTCGATCGGTCTGACGGCCATCATCTCGATCTTCATCGGCGCGGTGATCACCCTGCAGATGTCGATCAACCTCGATTCGCCCTTCATCCCCAAATCGCTGATCGGCTACGCCACGCGCGAAACGATGATCCTGGAGTTCTCGTCGGCGGTCGTGGCGCTGATCCTGGCCGGCAAGGTCGGCTCGAGCATCGCCTCCGAAATCGGCACGATGCGCATCACCGAACAGATCGACGCCCTGGAGATCATGGGCGTCAATTCGGCCTCGTACCTCATTCTGCCGAAGATCGTCGCCGCGATGATCTTCTTCCCCTTCCTGACGATCCTCTCGATCCTGATCGGCGTGCTGGGCGGCTGGCTCATCGCCGCCGCCACGGGCATCATGATCCCGGCCGACTACGTCGACGGCCTGCTGATGGACTTCAAACCCTACTCGATCACCTACACGTTGATCAAGACCGTCTTCTTCGCCTACATCATCACCTCGATTTCGGCCTTCTTCGGCTACAACGCCCGGGGCAATTCGCTCGAGGTGGGTGTCGCCTCGACGCGGGCTGTGGTCGTAAGCTGCGTGGTGGTGCTGCTCTTTGACCTGATTCTGACTCAAGTGCTGCTGATATGATACGTGCTGAACATATCGTCAAGTCGTTCGACGGACGGGTGGTCCTGGACGATATCTCGGTGGAGTTCGAGACCGGACGGACGAACCTGATCATCGGTCGCAGCGGTTCGGGCAAGACCGTGCTGCTGAAGACCCTCGTGGGGCTGCACGAACCCGATTCGGGCGACGTGTGGTACGACGAGGTGAACTTCACGCGGCTGGGTTTCCGCCAGCGCAAGGAGATCCGTAAGGATATCGGCATGATCTTCCAGGGCGGGGCGCTGCTCGACTCGTCGACCGTCGAGGAGAACGTCAAGCTGCCGCTCGACCTGTTCACCTCCCAGAGCGAACGCGAAAAGCTCGAACGCGTGAACTCCTGTCTGCGCCGCGTGCGGCTCGATAATGCCAACCATCTCTATCCGGCTGAACTGTCGGGCGGCATGATCAAGCGCGTGGCCATCGCTCGGGCCATTGTGATGAATCCGCGCTATCTCTTCTGCGACGAGCCCAACTCGGGCCTCGATCCGCAGACCTCGATCGTCATCGACAACCTGATTCACGAGATCACCCACGAATACGGCATGACGACGATCATCAATACGCACGACATGAACTCCGTGATGGAGATTGGCGAGAAAATTGTTTACATCCACCAGGGGCGCAAGTGGTGGGAGGGGACCAAGGAGGAGATCCTTCATGCCGACAACCGCGAGCTGAACGATTTCGTCTTCGCCTCGGCCATGGCCAAGCGCGCCAAAGCGGCCGCCAAGTAAGGACCGGGCCGGGAGGCGTCGGCAGACCGGACGAGGGGGCGTCGGATGTCCGACAACCGTCCGGGCGAGCTTGCGGCGGGATGCTGAACGCGAAGGCTGGAAAGGGGTTGCAGCCGTTGCGGAGACGGATTGTAAAAAAATTAAATTTTTATTTGCGTATAATATTTAAAGTATGTACTTTTGCGCTGTGAAAAAAATAACGCAAGGTTTTATTAACAAATAATTCAAAGTATTATGGCAACTATCAAAATCGGTATCAACGGCTTCGGTCGTATCGGCCGTATGGTTTTCCGTGCTGCTTGCACGCAGACTGACAAGTTCGAGGTTGTAGGTATCAACGACCTCTGCCCGGTAGATTACCTGGCTTATATGCTGAAGTATGACACGATGCACGGTCAGTTCAAGGGCGAAATCAGCTACAACATGGAGAAGAGCCAGCTGATCGTCAACGGCCACGCCATCCGCGTCACCGCCGAGAAGGATCCCGCAAACCTGAAGTGGAACGAGGTAGGTGCCGAGTACGTCGTAGAGTCGACGGGTCTGTTCCTGACCGAGGAGAAGGCTCAGGCTCACCTGGCAGCCGGTGCCAAATACGTGGTAATGTCGGCTCCTTCGAAGGACGCTACGCCGATGTTCGTATGCGGCGTTAACACCGACACCTATGCCGGTCAGAAGATCGTTTCGAACGCTTCGTGCACCACGAACTGCCTCGCCCCGATCGCCAAGGTGCTCAACGACAAGTTCGGTATCACGGACGGTCTGATGACGACGGTTCACTCGACCACCGCAACGCAGAAGACCGTAGACGGTCCCTCGATGAAGGACTGGCGTGGCGGTCGTGCCGCTTCGGGCAACATCATCCCCTCGTCGACGGGCGCTGCCAAGGCCGTAGGTAAGGTTATTCCTTCGCTGAACGGCAAGCTGACGGGTATGTCGATGCGTGTCCCGACGCTGGACGTATCGGTTGTCGACCTGACGGTCAACCTCGCAAAGCCGGCCAAGTACGATGAGATCTGCGCCGCCATGAAGGAGGCTTCGGAAGGCGAGCTGAAGGGTATTCTGGGTTACACCGAGGACGCTGTTGTTTCGTCGGACTTCCTGGGCGATCCCCGTACGTCGATCTTCGACAAGGCCGCCGGTATCGCACTGACCGACACCTTCGTAAAGGTTGTCGCCTGGTACGACAACGAGTGGGGTTACTCGAACAAGGTGCTGATGCTCATCGAGAAGATGGCTGCTTACAACAACAAATAATTGTAAGACTCCTCGAAAAAAGAGGGAAGCTCGAACGGGCTTCCCTCTTTTTGTGCGCGTTTTTGTGTGGGTATGGGCGTGGGGCGGATGAGGCCGGGAAGCGACGGTTTAAACACGCCGGCGGGGGTTCGGGTTGAGTGAGGCTGATTGCGGTGGGCCGCTGCGAAAAGACGGCCGCTGACGAAAGTCGGGTCGCTGTAAAAAGAAGGACCGTTACGGCGGATCACTCCCCGTGGGCGACCTTCATCTCGATCGAGGCCCCCGACCATTGGTTGATCATGCGCTTCTCGGTGCGCAGGAGGCGTCCGGCGTAGGAGATGCGGATCTCGGCCTCGAAGGAGCGTGTCGAATCGATGTCGTTGCCGGCGGGCAGCGTGTGGGGAATGATGTAGACGTAGAGCACCAGATGGTCGCAGGGCGGGGTTTCGAGCGTGACGCTCCGCGACGCGGGAATCTCGGCCGGCCGGGCCTTGAGGTTCGAACCCACGTCGGCCACATCCGAGGCCGTCGAGGCGAATCCGATGCGGTTGTCGTCCACATCGAAACAGCCGCACATCAGATCCGCGTTGTATCGCCACCACTCGTCGTAACGGCTTTTCAGTTCGATTTTGAATCCCTGCTCCTTCATGCAGGCAAAGATAGTGCAAGCCGTGGGCAAAAGCAAATTTTTCAGACCCGCAGCGTAGTTCTCCGAAGCTCGTGCCCTCTCTGCGGAGACTAAAACTCTGCGTTTTCTTTGCAGTTATCTTATTTTTTAGTAACTTTGCGCACTAAATGTGTTTAAATGGGGGAAATGCAGCGATATTCCATCTGCTTCAAGGGGCTGAAAAACGGACACCACGAATTCCGTTTTGCGGTGGATCGGTCGTTGTTCGAAGAGTATGAAAGCTTGGAGATCAAGGACGGCGCCTGTGAGGTGGTGGTCGAGATGGAGCGCTCCGAAATGCAGCTCATGCTCGAGATCTCAATCTCGGGCTACGTCGTCGTCGAGTGCGACCGCTGTCTGGAGGATTGCCGCATTCCGATCGATTTCACCGGCGTGTTGCCGGTGAAGTTCTCCGACGAACCCCACGAATACGAAGGGGAGGTGATCTGGCTGCTACCGGGTGAGGAGAGCGTCGATCTGAAGCAGTATGTCTACGAAAGCATCGTGCTGTCGCTGCCCTATCAGCGGGTGCATCCCGAAGGGGAGTGCAATCCCGAGATGCTCGAACGCTTCCGGATCGTTTCCGAAGGCGAGTTCGAGGCCATCGAAAAACGGGCGGTCTCCCACGAACACAACGAGGGCGAATGGGCCAAACTGGCTGCCCTGCGCGAGCAGATGCAGGCTGAAGAGGCGCAGAAAAAAAGACCTGCGGAGGCTCGGACCCCGGAAAAGAAGGAGAAGTAAACGAATTGAAAGTCGAACTTATAAAAGTACAGTTGTAAAATGGCACATCCTAAACACAAAATCTCGTCGACGCGCCGCGACAAGCGCAGAACTCACTACAAGGCAACCGTTCCGACGGTCGTTACGTGCTCGAACTGCGGCGCAGCGGTGCTCTACCACCGTGTATGCCCCGAGTGCGGGTTCTATCGCGGCAAGCTCGCCATCGAGAAGAAAGCAGCCGAATAGTTTCGGTACGGAAAGAGTGCATCCCTGGGGAGAGGCCTCTTTTTCGGTTTATGAACGGACCCGTCCCGCCGAACGTTTTTTGCGGCGTCCGGGCGCCCGGTCCTGAAGTTTTCAACCAATTCCACGAGTATGATAAAGATTGGTGTAGATGCCATGGGTGGCGATTTCGCTCCCGATGCGGCTGTCAAGGGAGCCGTCATGGCGCTCGACGCGGTCGGCTCGGACAGCCGCATCGTCCTGTTCGGTGACGAACAGAAAATCAGGTCCGTACTCGCTTCGGAAGGATGCCCTGCCGAGCGGTTCGACCTCGTGCCCACGACCGAGGTGATCGAGATGGGTGACCACCCGGCCAAGGCGTTTCAGACCAAAAGCAATTCGAGCATTACGGTCGGGTTCGGATACCTGGCCAAGGGTGCCATCGACGGTTTTGCAAGCGCCGGTTCGACCGGTGCCATGATGGTCGGCTCGATGTATGCCGTCAAACCGATCGAAGGAGTTATCCGCCCCACGATCTCTTCAACGGTGCCGACCGCCAGCGGACGTCCGGCCCTGTTGCTCGACGTGGGTCTCAACGTGGACTGCAAACCCGAAGTGCTGGCTCAGTACGGCCTGATCGGTTCGATCTATGCCGAATCGGTGCTGGGCATCGAAAAACCGCGCGTTGCGGTGCTCAACATCGGCGAGGAGGAGACCAAGGGCAATGCCCAGGTCAAGGCAACGTTTGATCTGCTGAAGGCCGACAGCCGGATCCATTTCGTGGGTAATGTCGAGAGTTCGTACCTCTTCACGGGCAAGGTGGCCGATGTGATCGTCTGCGACGGTTTTGTCGGCAACACGGTGCTGAAGATGGCCGAGGGACTCTACCGGATCAATCTGGCGCTGGGAGGCCACAATGCCTTCTGGGATGCCATGAATTACGAGAACGTGGGCGGCACTCCCGTGCTGGGTGTCAATGCTCCGGTGATCATCGGCCACGGCTGTTCGACGCCGAAGGCCATCCGGAGCATGATCCTTTCGACCGAGCAGGTCATCAAGGCCGGCTTGACCTCGAAACTGCGCGATGCGTTCAAAAATTAAAAGTTTACTGTAAGCAAAAGTCTAAGTTAATGGGTAAGATAACAGCAGCAATTACGGGTGTGGGTCAGTACCTCCCGGATTATATTCTTACGAACGATGAGTTGAGCCGCATGGTCGACACCAACGACGAGTGGATCATGTCGCATACGGGTATCAAAACCCGCCATATCCTCAAGGGTGAGGGCATCGGAACCTCCTACATGGGAGCCCGCGCCGTGATGAACCTGCTCGACAAGACGGGTGTTGACCCGATGTCGATCGACGTGGTGATCTGCGCCACGGTAACCCCCGACATGTTCTTCCCCTCGACGGGTAACCTGATCGCCGATCAGGCCGGTTGCAAGAATGCCTTCGCCTACGACGTTTCGGCAGCCTGCAGCGGCTTCCTCTTCGCCCTGACCACCGGTGCCAAGTTCATCGAGGCCGGCACGAGCAAGCGTGTCATCGTTGTGGGTGCCGACAAGATGTCGTCGATCATTGACTACACGGACCGTTCGACCTGCCCGCTCTTCGGCGATGCCGCAGCCGCCGTGCTGCTCGAGCCCAATACCGAAGGCTATGGTGTGATCGACTCGATTCTCCGCAGCGACGGCTCGGGCGAGCTGCAGCTCTACATGAAAGCCGGCGGTTCGCGTTATCCGGCATCGATCGAGACCGTACAGAACAACTGGCATACGATCACGTGGGACGGTCACGCCGTCTTCAAGGCTGCCGTATCGAAGATGTCGGATGTCTCGGTGGAGATGATGGAGCGCCACCACCTCACGGGGGACGATATCCGCTTCCTGGTACCTCACCAGGCCAACCTGCGCATCATCGATGCCACGGCCCGCCGCATGGGCATTACCCAGGACAAGTGCATGATCAATATCGACCGCAACGGCAATACGACGGCCGCCACGATCCCGACCTGCCTCTACGACTACGAGAGCCAGCTCCGCAAGGGTGACAACCTGATTCTGGCCGCCTTCGGTGGCGGTTATACCTGGGGTGCCATCTACGTGAAGTGGGCCTACGACGGTTCGAAGGCCTGATCCCGGGGCCCGAGAAGGGGGGGGAGCCTGGGCAAGCCAGACGCCGGGCAAGCCAGACGCCGGGTAAGCCAGACGCCAGACAAGCCGAGTAGCGAAATGAACCCGGCCGCAGGGTTCCGACCACGATCCCGTCAGATGAAAAAGCGATGTTCTCCGTAAGGAGTGCATCGTTTTTTTGTTGATCAGGGAGCCGGTTTTCGGACATGCTCCATTTGGAAGCCCCGGAAAATTCGTATCTTTACATCATGGAACTGCTGATCCGGCCGATTCGCCCGACGGAACTCCCGCTGCTGGAGGATTTTCTTTATGAGGCCCTCTGGCAGCCCGACCCTGCGCAACGATTGCCGCGGGAGGTGGTCCGGACCCCTGCGTTGCGACCCTATGCCGAGGCGTTCGGATCGCGGGCGGGAGATTGCTGCCTGGTGGCCGAGGTCGGCGGCGAGGTGGTCGGGGCGGCGTGGTGCCGCATGATCCACGGTTTCGGATGGATTGGAGAGCCGATCCCCGAGCTGGCCGTCGCGCTTTATCCGTCGTTCCGGGGACGCGGTTTCGGAACCCGGCTTCTCCGGGCTCTGCTGGAGGAGTTGTCCGGCCGCGGTTTTCGGGCGGTCTCCCTCTCCGTGCAGCGGGACAATCCGGCGGCAAAACTCTACCTGCGTCTCGGATTCCGGACGGTTGCGGAGCACGACGGTGAATGGGTGATGCGGTGCGATCTTGGAGATCGGACCGGGGCGGAGTGAGGCGGTTCCGACACTCCGTTTCAGATTGCTTTCGGTTTTGATGGCTACCTTTGCCTGCGGCCCGGACGAAAGCCGACGAGGCAAAGGCGTGACAGGACCAGGGAAAAACCGTACGTTCGGGGAATGCCCGGAGATGAAATTGATGGACTATGAAGATATTGATTGTGGAAGATGAACCCTCCCTGCGGGAGATTATGGTGCGGACGTTGACGCGCGAGCAGTACGTCGTCGAACAGGCGGCCGACTATGCCTCGGCTTCGGACAAGATCGCCGCATACGATTATGACTGTATCCTGCTCGATATCATGCTGCCCGGCGGAAGCGGGCTGCGGCTGCTCGAGGAGTTGAAGCGTCGCCGCAGCCGGGCCGGCGTGATCATCATCTCGGCGCGCGATTCGCTGGATGACAAGATCGAGGGACTCGAACTCGGAGCGGACGACTACCTGCCCAAGCCGTTCCACCTGGCGGAGTTGAGCGCCCGGATCCGGAGCGTGCTGCGCCGCCACCAGCGCGACGGGTACGAGAGCCTCGAGGCGGGGAACGTGCGCCTGTGGCCCGACAGCCGGCGGGTCGAGGTGGCGGGACGTCCGCTCGATCTGCTGCGCAAGGAGTATGACATCCTGCACTATTTCATGGCCCGGCCCAACCATACGGTCGACAAGGCGATGCTGGCCGAAGGGGTCTGGGGCGACCATATCGACCAGGTGGACAATTTCGACTTCGTCTATGCGCAGATGAAGAACCTGCGGCGCAAACTCCACGATGCCGGGGCCGACATCGAGATCCGGTCCGTTTACGGTTTCGGTTATAAACTGGTTCGGCCGTGAAACTGGTCTATCGTATTCTGCTGCACTTGTTGTGGGTGCTCACGCTGCTGCTGGCCGGGTGGGCGGCACTCTTCTACTTCACGCTCATCGACGAGGTCAACGACGAGGTGGACGATGCCCTCGAGGCGCGCGCCGAGGTGATCGTCAAGCGCGTACTGGCCGGGCGGGAGCTTCCCGAGACCTCGGCCGATGGCAATACCGGTTATTATCTGCACGAGGTTTCGGCCGAATATGCCGAAGGCTGGGCCCATGAACGCTATACGGATGAGGAGATCTACATTCCGGAACGGGATGACGAGGAGCCGGCCCGCGTGTTGCGCCAGACGTTCCGCGACGCCAGCGGCCGCTGGTACGAACTGACGGTGATGACCCCCAGCATCGAAAAGGAGGATCTGCTGGAGGCCATCTTCTACGGAATTCTCTACCTGTATCTCTTCCTGCTGTTGTCGGTGTTGCTGGTGACGGTCGTGGTGGTCAACCGCATGATGCGGCCGCTCTATGCGCTGCTGCGTTGGCTGGACGACTACCGGATCGGGCGTCCGAATGCTCCGCTGGTGGTTGAGACCTCGGTGACGGAGTTCCGGCGGCTGAACGACGCGGCGATGCGTTCCGCACAGCGGGCCGAGTCGTCGTTCGAACGCCAGAAGCAGTTCATCGGCAACGCTTCGCACGAAATGCAGACGCCGCTGGCCGTCTGCCGCAACCGGCTGGAGATGCTGGTCGACGATCCGCAGGGATTCAGCGAGGAGCAGCTGGGCGAGATTGCCAAGGTGCAGCATACGCTGGACTATCTGGTGCGCCTGAACCGTTCGCTGCTGCTGCTCTCGAAGATCGACAACGGGCAGTTTCCCGAGATCGAGGAGGTTGATCTCGGCGGGTTGACCCGTCGCACGGGTGAGGATCTGGAGGAGATCTACGCCTATCGGGGCATGCGTTTCGTGATGGAGGAGCAGGCTCCGCTGCGCGTGCGGATGAACCCCTCGCTGGCGGGGAGTCTGGTGGGAAATCTCATCAAGAATGCCTTTGTCCACGGGGCGGAGGGCGGCGAGGTGCGGGTCCGGATCTCGGCCCGCCGCTTCGAGATCGAGAATTCGGCCGACGCCGGTCCCCTGGATGCCGCACACATCTTCGACCGCTTCTATCAGGGTGCCAAGAAGAAGGGTTCGACGGGGCTCGGACTGGCCATTGTCGATGCCGTCTGCCGCCTCTACGGGCTGCGGATCCGCTACGATTTCCGTCAAGGGCTCCACTGCTTTACGGTCGATTTCTCGGCGTAGAAGGGCTCGCGACGCCCCCGACGTCCCCTCCGACACCCTCCGACGGCCTGCTTTGAAGACCTTTCGTCTCCTTCAGTCAAAAAAACGGTTCGAAGAATTCGTTTTTCAGATTCGTTTCAGTTTCGCGTTGGAACTTTGCAGCAGGAAATAACGGAAACCGATTACAGACGATTATGAAAAAGTTCACGATTCTTTTGGCCGCCCTGCTGGCCGTATGCACGACCGTTGCAGCTTTGGCCGGCAACGACCGGATGATCTCCGTCGGGGAGCTCCCCGCTTCGTCGCAGCAATTTATCAATACCTATTTCAAGGGGCTCGAAGTCTCCTATGCCAAGGTCGACGAGGAGCTCTTCGACAAGAGTTACAAGGTCCTCTTCGTCGATGGTTCGAAGGTCGAATTCCGGCGGAACGGCGATTGGAAGGAGATCGAGTGCAAGTATGGCGAAGTCCCGACCGAGATTGTTCCCCGGCCGATCCGGGATTGTGTCTCGACCCGTTTCGCTCAGCGCCGGATCATCAGCCTCGACCGCGATCGCCGCGGTTACGACGTCGAGCTGGACAACGGGCTGGATCTGGAGTTCGACAGCAGCTTCCGCCTGGTCGACATCGACGACTGATCCCCGAAACCGACCTCCGGCAACGATTGCGGCATCCGATTTGCAGGTCGGATGCCGCGTATCGTTTCTGCTGATGGCGGTATAAAATGATATGATCGGAATTTCTTTGCAAATAATCGGAAACTATCTATCTTTGCCTTTACAAACAGAAACCATACAACCTGAAAACGTTACCGCTATGTTGAGTCAAAAGCTGCACGAGGCGCTCAATGCGCAGATCAATGCCGAGATGTGGTCGGCGTATCTCTATCTTTCGATGTCGGCGGATGCCGAGGCCAAGGGGCTGAAGGGCATTGCCAGTTGGTTTTACGTTCAGTTCCGCGAGGAGCAGGACCATGCCCGGATCATCATGAATTACCTGCTGACGCGCGAAGGCAAGGTGACGCTGCGTCCGATCGAGGCCGTACGGACCGAATGGGCCTCGCCGCTGGAGATGTTCCAGGATACGCTCAAGCATGAAAAGAAGGTGACGGAGATGATCAACCGTCTGGTCTCGATCGCTGCCGAAGACCACGATTACGCCTCGTCGAACATGCTCGTGTGGTTCGTCAACGAGCAGGTCGAGGAGGAGGAGACGGCCCGTGAGATGATTGCCGCCTGCGAAGCGGTCGACGGCAACAAGTTCGGCCTCTACATGCTGGACAAGGAGCTTTCGTCGCGCACCTATGCGCTGGCTGCACCGCTCTCGTCGACCGAGGCCTGACGGTTGTAATGCCGCCTCTCCGGATACGGAGGCCTCTTTCCGGAGCCGTGTTGCCCGGATGATTGTACCGAAAAGGTCTTTGTCATAGTAGAATAGTAGTTGTGAGGTCCGGTCCCGGAGTGTCGGGACCGGATTTTTTTGAGCGCTGGAGTCGCTGGCGGGATCCAGAGGGCGGTGGCGCGGGGCGGCATGTCCCGTTTTTTTTTGCAAATCACGGATATTATTGTATTTTTGTTCGGCTCCCGATTCTCGGAGATCCCCGGGAGCGCGCAGATGAGAACTGCCAGCGAAAATACGCAACAGGTTGTCGACATGCAGGACAACCGTACGGTCGTCCGACTGCTCCATGCCGGCGACGAAGCGTGTTTCCATGCGCTCTTCCGGCGCTACTACAAACCCCTGTGCACCTATGCAACCCGCTTCGTGACCATCGACCGGGCCGAAGAGCTGGTGCAGGATACCATGATGTGGCTCTGGGAACACCGCATGACGTTGCTTCCCGAGATGCCGCTCAAGTCGCTGCTCTTCACCATCGTCAAGAACAAGTCGATCAACAGCGCCTCGCGCCATACGGTCCGCAACCGCATCTTCCGCGAACTGGCCCGGGATTGCGAGGAGGAGTTCGACGATCCGGACTTCTACCTCGAGAGCGAACTCATGCGCCGTCTGAACGAGGCCCTGGACAAACTGCCTGCGGAGTTCCGGCAGACGTTCCGCATGCACCGTCTCGAGGGGATGACCCACCGGGAGATCGCCGAGGCCCTCCACGTCTCGCCCCAGACGGTCAACTACCGCATCGGTCAGACCGTCCGCCTGCTGCGCGACGAGCTGCGCGAATACTGGCCTCTGATCGCGCTGGTGCTCGGAAGCAGGCTTTCCTGAAAAAAAAGTGAAAAAAATGCGTCTCTCCGTTAGTAACTTTTACCGGCGGATTGTATTACTATGCAGACAAGCAGATGAAAATGGCGGATTTTGAAATCAACGAAGCGACGCTGGCCGCTTATCTGAGCGGAGAACTCGACGCGCAACAGCGTGCCGCGGTGGAGGCCTGGTACGATGCCTCGCCGGCCAACCGTCGGCGGTTGGGCGAGATCTATCGGCTGCTCTATCTCAACGACCGCATCAACGATACGGCCCGCATCGACGTGGAAAAGGCCTACGGGCTTTGCCGCACGCGGCTCCGCGAACGGGTTCGGCGGATGGTGTGGATCCGCGGTCTGAAGCGTGTGACGGCCGCCGCGGCCGTGGCCGTCGTGCTGCTGGCCGGCGGCTGGATGGCCCGGACCTCCGTCGAGCGGCTGACTCGTCCGGTTGTCGTCTATACCGAACTCGGCGAACGCTCGCAGGCCGTGCTGCCCGACGGCACGAAGGTCTGGCTCAATTCGTCGAGCCGCGTGGAGTATGCCGCCTCGTTCTTCTCGCGCAAGCGCCGCGTGAAGATGGACGGCGAAGCCTACTTCGAGGTGTCGCACGACCGGCATGCTCCGTTCGTCGTCTCGACCAACGGCCTCGATATCCGGGTGCTGGGAACGCGTTTCAATATCCGGAACGATGCGCAGAAGCACCTGATAACCACCGTTCTGCTCGAAGGATCGGTCGAGGCCTCCGTCACGGGGGAGCACCGGCCCGCTCTGCGGCTTCGCCCCTCGCAGCAGCTGCTCTTCCATACCGATACGAAAGACATGCAGCTGTCGGATATCCCGACGGCCGAACGCTCGATCAACTGGATCTACGGCCGCTTCAGCTTCGAACACAATACCCTCGAAGAGATTGTCCGGGAGCTCAACCGCTACTACAATGTCGATATCCGCTTCAAGGACGATGCGCTGCGCGGGCTGCGTTTCTCGGGCGACTTCCAGGTCGAGGACGGCATCTACCACATCATGTCGGTGCTGCAGCTGACCTACAAGTTCAACTACCGGATCGTCGGTGACGACATCGAAATATACGCCAACTGAAGGCCGGCCGGAAACCCCTCCAACCCGGATCCCGGCTCCGGCCCAACCTGACCAAATACCAACCAACCCCGAAAACCTAACTTGAAACCGTAAGACCTCTGCTGCCTATGGAGAACTGACCGACCTGCTCCTGCCCGCGGTAAACCGCGGCGAAAACGACCTGAAAACATTACCAACCTACTTTAACCTTTTTATGAAAACTTTCAACCTTGTTGCAGGCAAGGCGGGGCGGATTGTTGCCCTATGTTTCCGCAGCCTGCTGCTTGTCTCGATGCTTTTGTCGGGATATTCGAGTGCCCGGGCCGCGGCCCAGACGCCGCAATCGGCTCCCCGCGTAAGCCTCGGCGTACGGAATGCCGCCATCATCACGGTATTCCAATCCATTCAACAACAGACCGGCTATTCGTTCGTCTACAACACCTCCGATATCGATACGGAGCGCAAGGTGACCCTCTCGGCGCATGACGAGGTGCTTGAGAGTGTGCTCGACCGCCTCTTTGCGGGGCTCGACATCGCCTACACGCTGCGTGACAAACACATCGTCCTCTCGCGCAAGGCCTCTTCGCCGGCCGCAGCGTCCGCCGCACACAATGGCGTGAGCGGTACGGTCAAGGATGACAAGGGGATGCCGCTGGTGGGCGCCACCGTCCTGCTGAAGGGGACGACCATCGGTGTGGCGGTCGACCTGGACGGCAACTTCTCGCTGCCGCAGGCCAAGCCGGGCGACGTGCTCGAGATCTCGCTGATCGGCTATACGAAACAGGAGATTCCGGTGACGGGTGCCGTCACGTCGCTGGCCGTGGTCATGCACGAGGACAACGAGGTGCTCGATGCCGTGGTCGTTACGGCCCTCGGTATCAAGCGCAAGGAGAAGTCCCTGACCTACAACGTGCAGGAGGTTGCCGGCTCGATCGTCAACACGGTCAAGGACGCCAACTTCATGAACTCGCTCTCGGGCAAGATCGCCGGTCTGCAGATCAATGCCAGCGCCTCGGGTGCGGGCGGTTCGACGCGCGTGGTGATGCGTGGTGTCAAGTCGCTCAACGGCGACAACAACGCCCTCTATGTCGTCGACGGTATTCCGCTGCCGAGCCTGCGCTCGAAGCAGACCGAGGGTATCTACGAGACCCCCGACGGCGGTGACTACGAGGGTATTGCCAGCATCAACCCCGAGGATATCGAGTCGATGTCGGTGCTGACGGGCGCCACGGCCGCCGCACTCTACGGTTCGCAGGGTGCCAACGGCGTGATCCTGATCACGACCAAGCGCGGTGAAGAGGGACGCGTGCGGGTGAACTACTCGAACAGCACGACCTTCTCGTCGCCGTTCGTCATGCCGAAGTTCCAGAACACCTACGGCACGGATCTCAACTCGCCGTCGATGAGCTGGGGCGAGAAGCTGGCCACACCCTCGTCGTACGATCCGAAGGATTTCTTCCAGACGGGATTCGACGAGACCAACGCCATCGGCATCACCGCCGGTACGAAGCGCAACCAGACCTACTTCTCGGCCGCTTCGGTCAACACGCGCGGTATCATCCCCAACAACGTCTACAACCGCTACAACTTCTCGCTGCGCAACACGACGGCTCTGGTCGAAGACAAGCTGACGCTCGATCTGGGCGCTTCGTACATGAAGCAGTACAGCCGCAACCCGCTGATCCAGGGTATCTATCACAACCCGCTGATCGGTGTCTACCTCTTCCCGCGCGGCGACGATATCTCGAAATACCAGCTCTACGAGCGCTACAACCCGAGTCTGGGCTACAGCGAGCAGTTCTGGGGGCTGGAGTTCATCAACGGTGTCGAGAACCCCTACTGGGTGGTCAACCGCGAGATCTTCGAGAACAACATGCAGCGCTATACGTTCAACGCCACGCTGAAGTGGGACCTCTTCGACTGGATGAGCCTGACGGGCCGCGTGCGCACCGACAACATGGTGATGAACTACACGCGCAAGATCTACGCCTCGTCCAACACGCTCTTCGCCTCGGAGTACGGAAACTACCTGAACCACACGTCGCGTCACAGCAACCTCTACGCCGATGCGCTGCTGTCGATCGACAAGAGTTTCTGGGAGAACGCCTTCTCCGTGCAGTTCAACTTCGGAGCGAGCCTGACCGACGACCGCAACGCCCTGACGGGCTATGAGGGTCACCTGGCCGGCATTGCGAACAAGTTCACCTACAACAATATCGTCTCGAGCGACCTGAACACGCTGCCCATGGAGGAGAACTACCACGACCAGAACCAGGCGATCTATGCCACGCTGCAGCTGGGCTGGAAGGGGATGCTCTACCTCGACGCCACGTTCCGCAACGAGTGGGCCTCGCAGCTGGCCTTCACCGATCAGCTGAACATCTTCTATCCTTCGGTGGGTCTGTCGGCCGTCATTTCGTCGATGGCCGATCTCTCGAAGGCCGGCATCTCGTTCCTGAAGGTGCGCGCCTCGTATGCCGAGGTGGGCAACCCTCCGCAGCGCTTCATCACGGGCGCCAACTACGCGATCAAGAACGGCGTGATCACCACCCAGACCTATGCCCCGGCCTCCCACCTGCGTCCCGAGCGCACGAAGTCGTTCGAGGTGGGTATGAACGCCAAGTTCCTCGGCAACAAGATCTGGCTTGACGCCACCTACTACGATACGAACACCTACAACCAGCTCTTCCTCTACGATGCGCCGCCCAGCACGGGTTACAAGCAGTCGTATCTGAACGCCGGAAAGGTCAACAACTGGGGTGTCGAGGCCGTGGCCGGATACAAGAACACGTGGGGTGACTTCGCCTGGTCGACGTCGTTCAACTTCTCGCTCAACCGCAACAAGATCCGCGAACTGGTTCCCGAGGGGACGATCGACCCGGTGACGGGTGCCGAGGTGTCGCTCCCGGAGGTGAACATGGACTACGGCGGCTACCGCGTGAAGCTGCGCGCCGGCGGTTCGATCGGTGACTTCTACGTGACGGGTCTGAAGACCGACGACCAGGGTCAGATCTACGTCGATCCCAACGGCGGTACGGTGACGATCGACCCCGATACGTGGATCTACGCCGGCAATACCGATGCCCGCTACCGCATGGGCTGGAACAACCAGTTCTCGTGGAAGGGCATATCGCTCGGCGTGCTGGTCGACGCCCGCATCGGAGGCCGCGGCGTTTCGGTGACGCAGGCGCTGATGGACCGTTTCGGCGTGTCGCAGGCCTCGGCCGATGCCCGCGAGGCGGGAGGTGTCCGCATCTCGGAGAAGCAGACGATCTCCGGCGTCAAGGAGTTCTATGCCAACTCGGGCGACGGCATGGGCATGCTCTCGCAGTATGTCTACGACATGACGAACGTGCGTCTGCGCGAGCTGACGTTGGGGTATGACCTGCCTTCGTCGTGGTTCAACGACAAGCTGCGTGCGACGGTGTCGCTCGTCGGCCGCAACCTCTTCATGTTCTACAACAAGGCGCCGTTCGATCCCGAGGTGACCGCCTCGACGAGCACCTACTACCAGAACCTCGACTTCTTCATGCAGCCGAGCGTGCGGACGATCGGATTCAGCGTACGGCTTCAATTCTAATACCAACCATTCATGAAAACGACTGTGAACAGAATCAAGATATGGGTCGGAGCCGTGGCCGCGATGGCCGTTGCGGCTACCGCCTGCACGAGTGAGTTCGAGAGCTACAACACCGATCCCAACGCCGCCCAGGTGGTGGATCAGGCCTCGCTGATCACCACCATGGAGCTCGATGCCGCCTATCCGACGACGGGCGAAACGACTGTCCCCGTCAACCGCTACCAGACGGGCTGGAACCTGCTGGCCGACCACTATGCCGGCTACATGGCCTGCGCCAACCACTTCGACGGCGGCAGCAACCCGATGGTCTACAACCTGACGGCCAACAACTGGAGCAATACGGTCTTCGAGGTGGCCTTCACGCAGGTGATGCCTGCCTGGCTGATGCTCAAGGCGGGGTATGACGAAGGGCTGCTGAGCGCCCACGCCATGGCCGTGGCCGATATCCTCAAGGTGCTGACGCTGCACCGAGCCAGTGACATGTACGGTCCGCTGCCGGTGCTCCATTTCGGGGAGTCGGTCAGCCCCTACGATTCGCAGGAGACCCTCTATCACCACTTCTTCGAGACGCTCGACCGTTCGATCGAGGCCCTCAAGGCACAGATTGCCGTGGCGCCCGGCGACAAGTCGCTCGAGAAGGTCGACGCCATCTATGCGGGTGATCTGAACAAGTGGCTGCGCTTCGCCAATTCGCTCAAGCTGCGCCTGGCGATCCGTATCCGCTACGTCGAGCCCGACCTCTCGCTGCAGTATGCCCGCGAGGCCATTGATGGCGGGGTGATCACCTCGACGGCCGACAACGCCATGCTGAAGAGCTACCGCCAGATTACGATCAACAACCCGATGGAGATGATCTGGAACTCGTACAACGACGCCCGCATGGGTGCCTCGATGGACTCCTACCTGAACGGTTACGAGGATCCGCGCCGGGCTTCGATGTTCCAGCCCGCGACGATCGACGGAGGCGGTTTCCACGGCGTGCGCAACGGTCTGGGCGCCACCGAGCAGAAGTTCTACACGAAGATGTCGGCCCCGAACATTCAGACCGATACGCCGATGAACTGGCTGCTGGCCTCGGAGGTGGCCTTCCTGAAGGCCGAGTACTGCCTGATGACGAGCGACAATGCGGGGGCGAAGAGCAATTACGAGGAGGGTGTCCGCCTGTCGTTTGCCGAGAACGGACTCTCGGCGAGCGAGGCCGCGACCTATCTGGCCAGCGAGAAGACGCCGGCAACCTTCTCCGACGTTTCGGAGAACCCGACGAAGTATTCGATCAGCGCCCGCGGCCGGGTGACGGTCAAGTGGCAGGACGACGGCAACGAACTCGAGCGCATCATTACGCAGAAGTGGATCGCCCTCTTCCCGAACGGCATGGAGGCCTGGGCCGAGTTCCGTCGTACGGGCTTCCCGCGGTTGTTCCCGATCGTGGCCAACAGCGAGGATCCGACCATCAACAAGGAGACGCAGATCCGCCGCATGGTCTTCCCGAAGCTCGAGTATTCGAACAATGCCGGAGCGGTCCGTGCGGCCGTGAGGCTGCTCGACGGCCCCGATGCCGGCAGTACGAAACTCTGGTGGGACAAGAAATAAGCGACCTTATCCAAGTAAAACAGACTAATCAAGATGAAAAGAGAACTGATTCATATATTGACTGTGATGGCCGGCGCGGCCCTGCTTTTCGCGTGCGAGAAGATGACGACGCCCGAACCGGTCCGTATCCAGTATCCGGACAAGCAGTCGCCCATTCTGCGTGACGACGCCTACTACGCCCGTCTGCGCGCCTACAAGCAGACCGATCACAAACTGGCCTTCGGCTGGTACGGTTCCTGGACGGGAATCGGCGCCTCGGAGCAGAGCCGCCTGCGCAGTGCGCCCGACTCGATGGACATCATCTCGATCTGGAGCCAGTGGCACAGCCTGAGCCCCGAACAGCTCGAGGACAAGGCCTACGTGCAGCAGATCAAGGGGACGCGGGTCGTCTTCTGTATCTCGGCCAAGGACATGCCCGAGGAGTTCAAGGTCAACGGCCAGATCACCGAGGAGGGTATCGTGGCCTACGCCAAGGCCTGGGGCAAGGACTCGATGGACAAGTATCAGTACGACGGTATGGACATCGACTTCGAGACGGCCGTCGACCACCAGGGTCCGATGAACAAGAACCCGGAGAACTTCAAGCGTTTTGCCGAGGAGCTGAGCAAGTATATCGGTCCCAAGTCGGGGACGGGGCGCCTGTTCCTGATCGACGGCAACATCGACAGCGACTGGCTGCCGGCCAACATCGGCGAACTGTGCGACTATGCCGTTTCGCAGGCCTACAACTGCTCCGGTGCCGGCAACCTCCGCAGCCGTACGCAGAGTGCCGCAGGCCGCGGCTGGCGTCCCGAGCAGATCATCTTCACGGAGAACTTCGAGTCGCTGTGGCAGACCGGCGGCGCCAGCTACGGCTACAACGGCACGTCGATCCCCTCGCTGCTGGGCATGGCCTACTTCGCCCTCGAGGAGACCTCGGCCGGCTTCGGATCCTACCACATGGAGTATGAGTACGGCAACGCCAGCATGCCCTACAAGTATATCCGCGAGGCGATCCAGATCGCCAATCCTGCGCCGCAGGGCGACTATACGAAGAACCTCCTGACGCTTGACCAGGCCGGTGAGACGACGGTCGAACTGACGCCCTCCCCGTCGGGTGCCACCGAGGCCGTGGCCATTCCGCTGTCGGGATCGCTGTCGGCCGTGGCTGCCGGGGAGATGACCCTCCCGCTGATCCTTGACTCCTCGCTTGTCGGGCCCTACAACGAGTACAACTATACGGAATACGAGGCCATTGATCCTGCGAGCGTTACCTTCACGGCTCCGTTCCACTTTGCGGCGGGCGAGCGGCACTCCTCCGCGGAGACTCCCGTGCAGATGATCATCACGGGCAAGGGTCTCGAGGCCGGCAAGGAGTATCTGGCCGCCGTGCGCATCGACTGTTCGGGTGTGGAGGGCGTTGCCCCGAATACGGCCCGCGAGGTATTCTACGTGCGGGTAAGCCTGAAATCCAGGCAGATGGCCAATACGGTCACGATCTCGGGCTGGACCTTTACGGCCAACGACAAGGACTACACGACGGCGATGTCCGACGGACAGCTGACCGGCGGATGGGCTGCCTTCACGGAGGTGACCCCCGAAATCAAGGTGGAGATCGACATGACAGCTCCCCGTACGATCATCGGCTGGCGGATGGGATACATTGACAACTCGTTCAAGAATCTGTGCGACATCGAGATGAGCCTCGACGGCCAGAAGTGGGTGGCGCAGGCTTCGGGAACGGTCGAGCTCGCGCTCACGGACGGCACTGGCGCTATCTGCAACTGCGCAGTCCGGAGGAGTACCGCTACATCCGCATGACCATCGTTCCCTACACGTGGGCCTGCAACATCTGTGAGTTCGAGGCCTATGCACCGAAAAATTAACCGATCAAAACGACTTAAACCATGAAAATGAAACAGATATGGGCCTCTTTGGCACTGGTTGCCGCACTTGCGGGCTGCCAGGAGGCTGCCCAATACGAGCCTGCGATCTACATCACGGAGGCACAGCGTGAGCCGGCGAAGATCGTCACCATCACGCAGGCGGGCGAGAAGGCCACCTTCTCGGTCTCGGCCTCGCAGATTGTCGGTCATGAGACGCACGCGACGCTGCAGGTCTGCCCCGAACTGCTCGAGGCCTACAACTCGCGCTACGGCCGTACGTGCGTGCTGCTCGATGAGAAGCTCTACGATTTCGAGAAGCAGGAGGTGACCATCAAGGCCGGCACCAGCGTCTCGGATGAGGCTGAAATCGTCGTCAAGGAGGCGCTTCAGCCGGGTACGTTCTACTGCCTGCCGATGCGGATCGTGCAGACCGACGGCTCGATGTCGATTCTCGACGCGTCGAGTACGCTCTACCTCGTCTTCCGCGCCCCGGTTCACGGCAAGGGCGTCTACATCGGTTCGGGCAACAAGTACATCGTGCCGGGCTTCTACGATCAGCGCGGACAGGAGGGTACGCGTGACTTGTCGGCCCTGCCGGAGCTGACGCTCGAGTGCCGGGTCTATGCGAAGAGTTTCCAGAAGAGCGATCCCTACATCTCCTCGATCATGGGTCTCGAAGGAAACGTCTGCATGCGTTTCGGCGATGTGAAGATCGGTTACGACGTGCTTCAGGTCTGCAAGGGCGATTATCAGCCGGCGGCGATCAACGCTCCGTGCGCCACGAACCAGTGGTATCACGTGGCGGCCGTATGGACCCGCAGTTCGCTGCGCGTCTACATCGACGGGCAGTTCATTACCGAGACGACCCACAAGGGCGAAACGGTCGACATTTCGCAGGTTCAGCTGTGGAACGGCCGCGGTATCGGCTTTGGCCTGGGCTGCGCCTCGAACTACAACGGCAACCGTCCGCTCGACGGCTATCTGGCCGAGGCACGTGTCTGGACCCGGGCACTCTCGGCCAGCGAGATCGCCAACGTGAAGGATCTGGTGATTGCCGATCCGCAGTCGCCCGATCTGCTGGCCTACTGGAAGATGGACGCCAGCGAACCGGCCTCGATGCGCGAATCCTACTCGGGCTGGAACCTGCAGAACAAGGTGGTTGACCAGACCGGTCACGGGTATGATGCCTACGGATTGTCCTCCGCTCCGCAGTATCTGGAGGCAACCTGGTAATCACAGGGGAGTTTGGGTGCGTTGATTCTGCCGGGGCCCGGTATGGAATATTGGGGTCCTCGGGTTCCCGGCGGAACGGCGCGAAAATGAGATCAGAGAGGAGCGGACGGCTTTCGGGCCGTCCGCTTTTTGTGTGTGAGGGCCCGGCTGCGGGCCGGGATGCCGATGTCGGATTACTTTTCGATCAGCTCCATGCGCAGCCGCACCATATGGCGGCACTCCGTGCCGTTTTCGAAGATGGGGGTCGGGTAGTGTTTGCGGAAATAATCGACGTCGAGGCCGCAGCGGACGAATCCGCATCGTTCGTAGAGGGCGATCTGTCCCGTTCCGGAATCTCCCGTACCGATTTCGAGGATCCGGAATCCCGCCTCACGGGCTATCCGGACGGCGTGTTGCAGCAGGGCGGTCGCAATTCCCCGGCGTTGACAGGCCGGGGTCACGGCGATGTTCACCACCTCGGCCGTGAAGGGCCGCGTGTGCAAAAGCAGGTATTGTCCGACGATTTGTCCGTTGACGAAGGCGGCATAACAGCGGCTGCGCGGCAGGTAATCGGCAATCGAATCTTCGGATTCGTCGGCAAGCAGCAGCAGTTCGCGGGAGGGGGTGTCGGTGGGGCGGATTTCCATGGTGACGTCTTTGAGGGATTTGAGGGAGGTGGCGGGAGAGAATACGGGTTGGAGCCGGATTGTCAGAAGAGGGAGACGACCCCTTCGAACGAGGCCAGGATGACGACGTAGCGCAGCGTCTTGCCCACGAGCATCGAGCCGGCCGTCAGATAGATGTTGCTGCGCATGAGTCCCAGCACGATGGCGATGGCTTCGCCGATCGTGGGCAGGAACGAGAAGAAGGCCATCAGTGCACCGCGGCCGGAGAGGAACTTGCGGGCCCGGGCCAGTTGGCGCGTGGAGACCCCGATACGGGTGATCCACTCCGTGCGGCCGAGCGTGCCGATCCAGTAGCAGGTCATGCCTCCGAGGGTGTTGCCCAGCGCGGCGGCCGCAACGCATCCCACCGGATCGAGCCCCATGCGCACCAGTACGACCATTACCGCCTCGGAGCTGAACGGCAGCACGCTTCCGGCGATGAAGGCCGAGAGAAAGAGGCCCCAGTAGCCCCAGTCGATCAGAAATTGGGTGACAGCTTCCATGTGTTCGGTTTTCGGCCTTCGGGACGCGAAGGCTTTTCGGGGCAAAGATAGGAATTTTTTGATTCCAACCTCTCTTTGGAATTTCCCGTCCTGTTGTGCCGATGTCGCTTTTTCGGGGCCGTTCCTCTTCGGGGGATCGGCTATTCGCCGAGGATCGTGGCCGTGATCTGCCGTCCCGAGGCCCGGTCGCGGAATTCGCAGAGGTAGATCCCCTGCCAGATCCCCAGCCCGAGACGCCCGTCGATGATCGGGATTGTCAGATCGACTCCCACGAGAGCCGATTTGGCGTGGGCCGGCATGTCGTCGTCACCCTCGAGCGTATGGGTGTAGTAGCTTTCGCGTTCGCGGACCAGCCGGTTGAAGATGGCTTCGAGATCCTGCCGTACGTCGGGGTCGGCGTTCTCGTTGATCGAAAGCCCCGCCGAGGTGTGGCGGATGAAGAGGTGTAGCAGCCCCGTTGCGGGGAGCTCGGGCAGGTGGCGGCGGATTTCATCCGTCACCAGATGAAAGCCCCGGCCGTGAGGACGGAGCATGAAGGTGCATTGGCGAATCATGGGTATGGTCGGTTGCGGTTGCAGTTGTCGGTTGCGGTTGCGGTTGCGGTTGCGGTTGCGGGGCGGCGGCCGGCGGTCCGTCGGGACGGATTCCGGCCCGGATACCAGCGGCGGCGGTTACTCCTCCTCCTGGTAGTAGACCTTGTAGTATTTGCCCTTTTCGTCCTGACCCTGCTCGATCAGGTCGCGGTTGCCGTGGATGTAGATGTGGAAGTTGCGGTCGAGTTTGATCACGCTCTTGTAGGCCCGGGCCTGCCGCTTGACCGCCGCATCCGAGATGCCGAATTCATCCTCGATGCGGATGTCGCGCTCCTCTTCGTAGGCCTGCTTGAAGCGGGCGAAACTCTCGGCCACCTCCGGCTGGCGGATCACCCGTTCGGAGAAGTCCGACATCGAGAAGTTGTCCTGCTCGCGGAAGTAGTTCATCGTCTCGTTGAGCAGTTCGGCCTGGTCGGCCTTCGAGACGTCGAACTCCCGGGCCAGATGCTTCGTGACGTATTTCTTGCACATGGCCAGGGCATTGTGCGTCTGGTGGTAGCTGTCCTGGCGCTCGCGCACGTGGAGAAAGTCGTCGATCCAGTAGCGGGCTTCGGTGCGGTTGGTGTTGTCGACGATCTGCACGACGAAGCCCTCGTCGCGATCGAGGTTGAAGATCACGGCTCCCTTGTCAAGGTGTTTGATGTCGATACCCTGGTGGGTTGCAAGGCGTACACCCTGCTCTTCGGGGCGGGCGTCGAGGTAGGTGTCGCGCGTCTCGGACTTGAAGAGCCCGACGGCATCGACCGTTTCACCGGCATCGCGGCAGTTACGGAAGCAGACGACATAGAACTCGCCGCCCTTGATCTGGGGCAGCGTGCCGCAGGCGTAGAGGTGGCGGGCCAGATTCACCGAGTTTTCGTAGAGGGTCGAGGGGGCGTCGAAGATCCGCCCGACGAAGTTCCAGACCTCGTTGCACGACAGATCGCTTTCGTGATGGAGGTTGTAGAGGATCTCCTCCTTGAAACCGTCGAGGAAATAGGAGGTCAGCGTGCGCATGAGCTCCTCGTCCGAGGTTTGGGGCGAGAGACCGGGCGAGACGAGCAGCGGTTCGTCCTTCGACTGGTTGCCGACTACGTGTACGGCCAGTGCTTCGATGCGGGTATCTTCGGTGTAGAGCATGTTTTTCGGAATTTTGCGACGTGCAAAGATGCGGATTTTTCACCGTTCGGGCAAATTCCGGCGGTGGAAACGGGCTTCCAAAAAGAGCCCCTGCCGCAAAAGACGGCAGAGGCGTGGCTCCGACCGGAGGGGCGTTACTCCTCCTTGATGTCCACGAAGGTTGCCTTCACGTTGTCGATGAAGAAACGGTTCAGCTTGTCCTGGATACCCGTGAATTCGATCTGGGTCTCCTTGGTCGCGCCAACGATGTAGAGCGTCATGCTCTCCCATTTGTTGCTCGACGTGAGTTCGTATTCGACCTCCGACTCTCCGTCGATCGTGCCGCTGTTGTGGACCTTGATCATGAAGCGGCCGAGGTCGGTGTTCATGATGCCGACATTGAAGCTCAGCGTGACCGTCACCCGTTTCTCGCCGATGGCCGTCATGGCGGGGCTGGTGAGCCAGCCGCGGCTGCTCGACGTGCTGATCTTGGCGAAGCCCGGATGCTGGTAGACGCGCGTTCCCGACCAGCCGTTCTGGTAGGTGGGGCCTCCGTTGTCGGATCCGGGCAGCGTACTGTTGTCCTCGCCCGCCTTGCCGACGCACCAGTCGAAGGTCTCGTCGAAGATCGTATAGGTCTCGTACTCGACGATGTCCTCGACGAAGGTGATGGTCTGACCGCTGCCGTCGCCCTCGGCCAGTTCGATATCGTCGATCCGGTAGTTGCGGGCATTGGCGCCGTGGAAGCGCACGTAGAGCTGCGAAACCCCCTCGGGAAGGTAGAACGGAAGTTCGCTCCGCTCCCAGGCGGCGGCCGTTGAACGCGTATAGGTGAGCTGGGTCCAGTTCTGGCGGTCTTTGCTGATGAAGAGCTGCAGGGCGGCGGGATCGAACGCCGCATCGGAGGTCATGCTGGCGAACGAAAGACGGAAGTTGATATCGCCCTTCAGATCGATGCCTCCGAGCATGAAGTCGGCATCGTCATTCCCGAAGGTAATGTTGTTGCCGCCCGAAGCTCCGTCGTAGCCCGTCGAGGGTGAACTGCTGTCGACCAGGGCATCCGTACCCCAGTACTGGCAGCGCCGGCTGCCGATGCCCCGATTCTCCCACGCCTCGAACCGGTTGATGGAGAGCTGCGAGGCTCCGTCGCCGAAACGGCCTTCGTAGAAGGTGACCCGACTCTCCGCACCGGACTGCCGGACGGTGAATCGTTTCATTTCGCCCTGCCGGGTTTCGAAAACGAGGACGGCCGTACGTTCGGCCCCGTTGTTCGGGGCCGCCTCGACGACAACCTCCACATCGCCCGATCCGGCCGTCGGGGAGAAGTTGAGCCATTCGGCCTGTGTCTGCGTGCGGATCATCCAGTAGGTGTTCGAACGGACGTCGATGACCGGAGTTTCGCCTTCGGCATCGAGTCCGCGCTTGTTGATGTCGAGCTCCTGCAGTCCGGTCTCCACGAAGTCCTGACGGGGTTCGGGTTCGTCGCTGCAGGCCGTGGCCGCGGACGCTCCGACGAACCACAGCAGGACATACAGATATGTGCTGAACGTTTTCATGTTGGTCTGTTTTGGATTCGATTACTGGTTGTAGCTGTTGGTCGAGAAACTCTTCGGACGGGACATTACCTCCTTGTAGACGTTGCCGAAACGGTCGGTGACGGTGATCGTCAGCGTGGTGTTGGCGTCGGGCGCCTGAACCGAGAAGAGGTGGATGAGCGGCGTCGAGGCGAAGGACTGCGTATACTCGCCCGCCTCGGAGACGCGCGGCACGTCGTAACTGATCGTATGGAGCGGATCCCGCTGGTAGATCTGATCGACGGGCAGATCCCGTGTTCCGTCGTTGACCTTGATCTCCCAGTCGGCATCCCAGTTCCAGACGTTGATGTAGACGATATTCTCGCCCACGTCCCGGTAGTCGTCGCGCGAGGGGTAGACCTTCAGGAAGTTCACGGCCATCTGGTTGATGCTGAAGTGGCGTTTTACCTGATTCATGTCGTAGGTGAGGAACTGCCGGTCGGCATCGAGTCCGAAACCCTTGTAGCGCCATTTGATCTTCGTACCGTCGATCTCGAAGATGCTGTAGCCGCCCGGCGAACCGTCCCGGCAGACCTGGCCGTTGCCGTATTTGCCCGTCCACCACCACGTCGAGCAGGCTGCCGCCGTGTTGTGCTCCATGATCGAGGGGGAGTAGACCGTGTTGTGGTTGTAGTGGGTGTGCCCCGTGAGGAAGTGGACGTCGGTGAAGCCCTCGAAGCAGTTGAGCAGATTCGTCCGGTCGCTCTCGGCATACATGGCGTTGGTCACCTCCAGGTCGCTGTTGAATCCGAAGATCGGGCAGTGGAGCCCCACCAGAATCGGGGTCTGTTTGTCGACCAGCGCCAGATCCTTGCGCAGCCAGTCGAGCTGTATCTGCGTGAGATAGCTGCGGAACGTCCGGTCGCCGGACACCCCTTCTGTGCCGCCGTTGTTGATGTAGACGTTGTTGTCCAGCGCGATGCAGTGGACCTTCCCGAGGTTGAACGAGTAGTAGGTCGGGCCCAGCAGCTCCTTGTAGGCGGCTTCGGCCTTGAAGTCATCGGGACAGTAGGGGTCGTTGTCGTGGTTGCCCGGCAGGTGGAAGAACAGCGAGGGGAGTTCGGCTTCGTTGAGCGTGGTGATGTAGTTCTCGAGGTTGAACTTGTTGGCATACCAGAACTGGTCCCACGACATGTCGCCCAGCACCATCGTGTAGAAGGGCCGTGTGCCGCACGCCTCCATCGAGGCGAGCAGATCGGGCACGACAATCGAATTGTACTGCGTCAGGTCGCTGTTGCGGTTGGCCAGATGGATGTCCGTGGTGACGAAGAGGGTGAAGTTGTCGTTGTCGGTT
Source organism: Alistipes megaguti (assembly GCF_944320325.1). Lineage (NCBI taxonomy): Bacteria > Pseudomonadati > Bacteroidota > Bacteroidia > Bacteroidales > Rikenellaceae > Alistipes > Alistipes megaguti. The sequence continues at coordinate 28,289 of NZ_CALUHA010000016.1, read as the reverse complement.
TCGACGAGTTCGAAGTTGTGCTGTTCGTGTTCGAGCAGCGACCCCGTGAGCGGCTGCCAGAATTGCGGAAGAGAGCCTTCGGCCAGCGGCAGATACCCCGAGGGGATCGTGACGAAGACGTAGCCGTGGTACTTCTCCGACGGAAGCCAGTAGTAGCCGCTCTCGTCGGTGGTGGTCACCTCGACGCCGTCCGAGACTACGGCCCCCTGTATGGCCTTTTCGCCGCAGAAGACGGCTCCGCGGATCGTCATGCCGGGTTTGTCCGGAACGTTCAGGTCGATGCTTTGGCGGAATTTCAGAATGCCCAGCGCCTGTTCCTCGATACCGCGCACCAGCGTCAGCGTGTATTCGCCCGTTGCGAGATCCCGCGGAACAGCAAACGTGACGTAGGTGGATTCCAGGGCGGAGGTCTCCAGCGGAATCTCTTCGGAGCCGTTGCCGCGCAGGCAGAAACGGTCGCCGGCCTGGAATCCCTTGCCCTGAATGGTCAGCGTTTCGATGGCCGAGACATAGAAGGTTGTCTCCGGAACGTAGAGGTGGGTGACGAGCTTCTCCTGTTGGAAGGTATCCCCGGCCGTTTCGTCGTTCTGGCACGAGAACACGCACGGCGAGAGCATCAGGCAGCTCAACAGCCAGAGCGTATGGAAGGTATGTTTTTTCATTGCGTCTTGCATTTAGGTTCTTTCGGGTTGAATCCCTCCTCGCCCGGAGTCTCCGTGCGGGCGGCTCCGGAGAGAGGAGAGTGGTGGATTATTTTTGTTCGGTGAGGGCCCAGAAACTGATTCCCGAGAAGCCGCCCGAACTGATGGCCAGACCGTTGGCTCCGGCACGGTGGTTCTCCGTGGCGCGGAAGCGGATGGTGAAACTGCGCTTCGATTTCAGTTCGTCGGGGAGTTTGGCCGTAAACTGCCGCAGATGGAAAGCTCCGCCTTCGTTCCACAGCGGGCTGACGAACTCCTCAATGGGGTGATACTCGTTCAGCGGGGCATCTTCGTTGTCGGCCCATTCGATGCACATCTCCAGCGGGCCGTACCAGCTGCTGGCGATCGTGAAGGTCAGCCACAGATCGCCGCCCGAGGGGGCAAAGTCGGTGACGTTGAAGACCCAGGCCTCGCCCTTGTAGTCGGGATCGGTGCTGCCTTCGCGGTTCATCGACGAACCGGTGTGATTCCAGAAGTCACGGGCGAGGATGTAGGGATAGGTGTTCTCCTGGCCGTTTTCGGGCGGGGTGACGGTTTGTTTGCCGTTCGCTCCGACGGTGAGGACTCCCGGGATGTTGCGCGTATGGCTGTAGCCGAGCTCAAGAGCGATGCTCTGTGTTGACTGCAGCCCCTTGAAGGCCGTGGTCTTGATCTCGCCTGAACCGACGACCGGCGTCACCTTCTCCAGCGGGATGGCGTTCCAGTCGAAGGGTCCGAACTGCACGAGCGTACGGGTCAGACGGGTCGATTCGTCGTCGGAACCCTCGATGTCGCCGATCGTGCGGACGCGGAGCGTATTCTCCGTCAGGTTGTTCTTCGTGTATTTCATCACGATGCCCGTGACCGAGCAGGCGCCCTGCGGCACGATCCGGTTGTAGCGCTCGAGGAAATAGCTGCGGGTCAGCAGTTTGGTCCAGTTTCCGGTAGCGTCGCGCAGGATGTGTACATAGCGCAGGTGACCGTCCGTGTAGGGCTCGGCCTGGAGGTTGACCGAACCGGCGGACGTCTGGTCATACTGATCCTCCTGGCTGTTGTAGAGGGTGCCCAGCGGCACGGAGAACTCGACGCTCGGCAGCTTGACCAGCGTGTTCTCGTAGTTGTCGAGCCGGTCGATTGTCACCTCCACCGGCTGGATCGGCTCGCCCGCCGACTGGTCGAAGATGGCATTGGGCGTGAAGGCGGCCAGCTTCGAACCCATCGTCACGGGATCCTGCACGAACTCAGCCTCGTAGAGATGGAGTTTCAGCTTGTCGTTCAGTTTGTAGATGTTGTCCTTCGTGTTGGCGAACTCGATCAGAATGCCCTGCCCGCTCTCGTCCTGCACCACCATCTGATTGTTTTCGATATTGAGCAGCGAGGGGTCGCTGACCACGGTGGCCTCCACCCAGAGGTTCTCGGTGATGTGTCCGATGCCGTTGTTGAGGCGCTGCTTGATCTGGGCAATGGTCTGCTGCGTTCCGTTGTAGGGGTCGTGCTCCTGGTCGAACTGCTTGATGATGACGTTGGTGTAGAACTCTTCCAGTCCGGTGCCGAGGGCGAAGAAACGGATCTCGCCGCTTCGTTCGGCGCCGCTGTTGGGCTTCACGCTGACGATCTGGGTGCTGTCCGTGGCCTCGCCGAACTCGATCCACGAGGCGGCTTCACCGACGGCTTCGGCCTTCCAGCCGACGTTCGTCTGCAGGGCGATGTTGAATTCGCTGCCCTGGGCCGAGGCCTTCAGGGTGTTGTTGCCCATGCCGAGGGCGAAGATCACGTCGCCCGATGCCTGGCGGACGGTGAACGATTTGACGGATTTGCCGCCGACCACCACGTTGACCGTGCCGTAACGCGCGAAGGCTTCGGTATTTTCGCCGACGGTGATGGTGAAACGGCCGCTGTTGTGGCCTTCGCGGGGCCAGATGTCGATCCACTCCTCATCCTCGGCGAAGGTGGTCTCGATGGTCCAGTCGCCCATGTTGGTATACATTTCGAAATCCTGCGCGCCGCCCGCACGGTCGTAGGAGATCTCCCGGATCTCTTCGCCGAAGCGTACGTAGGGTTCGTCCGCTGCCGTCTCGTCCTGCGAACAGGCGCTTCCCGAGAGCCCCAGCGCGAAGATCAGCCCCAGGCGCAGCAGAAGATTCGAATGAAATCGTATCGTTTTCATGAAATAGTCGGATTACGTGTGAATGAATCAGTTGTTGACGGCCTTCAGGCTCCACCATACGGGAATGCGCATGTTGTCGCCGCCCATCTGCTCGACCGCTTCGGCATAGTGCTCGCTGTTGGTCTGCTGCGAACGCTGGGGATACATCAGACGGGTCGGAAGCACGCCGTTGTTGTCGGTGCCCGTACCGATGATCAGCTCCGGATAACCCGTCCGGCGGTAGTCGGCCCACGCCTCGTAGCCGCACCAGAACTGGGCGATGTACTTTTGCTCCATGATCTGCTTCAGGGTGTTGTTGTAGGTCGTTTTCTGGAGATATTGCTCCTTCTGGAGCTCGTTGATGTGCACCGACGAGGGGTTGATGCTGTCCCAGTAGTCGATCGAGGCGAGGATGCCCTGTTCGTAGTAGCGCTGGGCCTGGATCTCGCCGCCCTTGATCATGCCGCGGTAGGTGGCTTCGGCCAGGATGAAGAGCACCTCGTCGTAGCGCATGAAGCAGTAGGGCGAGGTGTAGTCGCCCAGAATGGCCTTGTTGAGGGTGGCGCTGCCGTTGTTGATGGTCTCCGTGGTGGGGTAACCGCTCGGCAGACCCTGCCACGTGTCGCCCTGCAGCACGGCGTAGAGCGGCAGCCGCGGGTCGCCCAGTTCGTTGAGCAGGTTGATGAAGTATTCGGCCATCACCCGCACGTTCGACGAGAAGTTCTTCTCGGTATATTTGCCGAAGCGGTTGATGTTGGGCGAGATGTTCGTATAGACGTACATGGCGTTGTCGCTGTTGTCCGTGAAGATCGGGTAGGTCGACGGATTGTTCAGCATCGCCTGCATCTTCTGCGAGACCTGCATCTCCTCGTCGCGGTTGCTCAGACGCATCAGCAGCCGCAGGTGGAGCGAATTGGTGAATTTGCGCCATTTGCTCAGGTCGCCGCCGTAGAGGAGATCCTTGTTGGGACTTTGCAGGGGTTTGTTGACGTTGTAGAGCGAGTTGGCCCGTTCGAGATCCTCGAGCAGCTGTGTATAGATCTCCTGTTGCGTGTCGTAGCGGGGCTGGGTGATGGCTACCGTGTCACGCCCCTTGTAGGCTTCGCTGAAGGGGATGCTGCCGAACAGGTCGGTCTGGTTCGAAACCATCAGCGCCCGCATGGTCAGGGCGATGGCTTCGCAGTTGGGCTCGTTCTTCAGGATGGCCAGACGCCGCATGTGGTCGGCATTGGCCGCCTGACGCGAGAGGTAGCTCCAGGGTGTCTGTACGAAGGCGTCGCGGATGATGTAGCGATGGATGTTCTCGGCCTGCAGGTTGACGGTGTACTGCATCAGCTCGCCGTTGAGCTGCCAGGTGCCGTACATCAGGCCGTCGGCTGCCGAGAAGAGCAGTTGTTCCATCATGCCTTCCGGATGGATCTGCCACATTTCGATGCTGTTGGGGTCCGTGTTGTATTCGTCGAACAGGTGTTCGCAACCGGAAACCAGCGTCGCGGCGATGATCAGGGCGAGATATTTGATTTTTTTCATGGTTCAGCGTATTAGAAGTTCAGTTTCAGGTTCAGACCGTAGGTGCGGGTCAACGGATAGGCGCCGGCCTCGATACCCCGGCTGATGGAGGAGCCGACCATGTATCCGGCTTCGGGATCGTAGATCGGGAAGTTGGTCCAACAGAAGAGGTTCGTGGCATAGAAGGCCAGCGAGGCGCTCTGGACGATCTTCAGCTTCTCGCAGATCCGTTTCGGAAGGGTGTACTCGAGGCGCAGCTCCTTGAACTTGAGGAAGGAGGTGTCGAAGGTGTTGTTTTCGGCATTCTCGCGGGCGTAGACATAGGTGCCGTAGTAGTCGACGATATCCTTGGTGATGGTCGTGTTCCGGCGGTAGGTTCCGTCGTCGTTGAGGTTGACGCCCTCGTGGATCAGACCGGCGTAACGGCCCGGCAGCGAGTTCTTCAGTTTGCCCTGGTAGGCCAGTGCGAAGTGGGTGACCGAGTAGGCGTTGCCTCCCCACTGTCCGGTGAAGGTGAGCGAGAGCTTGAGGTTCTTGTATGACAACGTATGGGTCATGCCGGCCTTCCAGTCGGGGTAGATGCTGCCCAGATCGAGCAACGGGTCCTCCGTGCCGGTGAGGACCGGAGCACCGCTCGCGGCGTCGACGATGACCTGTCCCGAGCAGTCGATCTTCGCGCCGTTTTCGTCGACGTAGAAGGCGCCCTGCGGAGCCCGTTTGTAGCCGCGGCCGTAGAGCCGGCCCAGCTCCGTTCCCGGATAGGCGTTGATGTAGATGTTGCCGCTGACGTTCATGTTCGAGTTCATCTGCCAGACCTCCACGCCCGGGGCGAGGCTGACGAGTCGGTTCCAGTTCTTGCTCCAGTTGAGGTTGATCTCCCAGCGGGTGTCCTTCGTCCGGATGGGGACGATGCGCGTGGAGAGTTCGACACCCTCGTTGCGCACTTCGCCGGCATTGATAAGTTTGCTGGTGGCGCCGGTGACCTGGTCGACGGGTACACCGATGATCTGGTCGGTGGTGCTCGAGTGGTAGTAGGTGGCGTCGAAGGACCAGATGTTGTCGAAGAGGTGCACTTCGGTACCCACTTCGAAGCTCTCGACGTTTTCGGGTTTGATGTCGGGATTCTGAATGGTGCTCGAGAGGTAGTAGGCGCTGGCGAAATTGCTCGACGAGTAGACGTGGTTCAGGCTGTAGGGCGAGGTGTCGTTGCCGACGTTGGCCCACGATCCCCGGATCTTGAGCATGTTGATCCACGGCGCGCTGTCCCCGAGGTTGAGCAGCCGATCGAGCAGGATGCTGGTGCTCACCGAGGGGTAGAAGTAGGAGTTGTTGCCGCGAGCCAGGGCACTCGACCAGTCGTTGCGGCCGGTGATGTCCAGGAAGATCATGTCACGCCACGAGAGGTTGACCAGTCCGTAGAAACTGTTGACCGACTTGTTGCTGCGGCGCACGTAGGAGAGCGGCGTCGACCGCGAGTTGTTGATTTTGTAGATGTTGTACTCCTGCAGACCGTCCTTGGCCGTCAGCTGTACGTTCTGGTAGTTGTAGACCATGTTGTTGCCGCCGAATGAGGCCGTGAGGTCGAAGTCGCCGAAGCGGCGCTTGTAGGTGAGCAGAAAGTCGTTGTTCATCTCGTAGTTGCGCACAGTCTGCTCCTTGTAGTAGCCGTACTTGTAGCCGTTCGAGTACCAGGGTTTCTGCTGGGTGCGGAAGTCGTTGTAGAAGTCGACACCCGAACGCAGGTCGAGCGTGAGGTTCTTGTGCAGGTTGAGCGTCAGGGCGACGTTGCCGTAGACGCGGTCACGATCCAGCGTGTTGAGCTGCTGGTAGAGCTGCATGTAAACGTTGTCGGCGTACGAGGAGTTGATGAGCAGATACTCCGTACCGGCTTCGTACATCTGGCGGATCCGGTCGTTGTAGTACTCCCGGGCGTAGGAATCCACGCCGATGACCGTCGGATTCCACAGCAGCGTATAGAGCGGTGCGGCGGGGTTGTAACCCGACATGGGGAGGTTGTCGCTGTTTTTGCGGTAGTAGGTCACCTTGCCCTTGAGCGAGATGAAGCGGTTGAGCTTGGAACTGACCGAGAAGCTGATGTTCTGGCTGTTGTATCCCGTGTTGGGAACGATCCAGTTGTTGCGCGAGTCGCGGATCGAGAGGCGGACCGACGTGCCGTTGCCGTTGCTGCCCTCGACCGATACGCTGTTATTGTAGGTGATGCCGGTCTGGAAGAGTCCCTTGTACCAGTTGTCGTTGTATTGCCAGGGAAGTTTGTGGTATTTGCCGGTCTCCCAGTCGCGTGATTCGTACTGGTAGAACATCTGACCCTCGAATTTCGGTCCGAAGCCCATGCGCGAATAGATGCGCGTCGGGGCTTCGATGCCGTCTTCGGCATCCTCGGCCCGGACGGTCCAGTAGTTGTAGTACCGCTGCTGGATGACGTTGGTGAGGTTGCCGTTTCCGGCACCGTATTCGGTCTGGAAGTCGGGCCAGTAGCCGGCACGCTCGAAGGTGAACGACGAGTTGAACGAAACGCCGATGCCCTTGGTCGTGCGGCCCGATTTGGTGGTGATGATGATGGCGCCGTTGGCGGCCCGCGATCCGTAGAGGGCCGTGGCGGCCGGGCCCTTGAGCACCGATACCGATTCAATGTCCTCGGGGTTGAGGTCGCTGGCGCCGTTGCCGTAGTCGATCGGGGCGTCGGTGTCGAAGGTCTGCGAGGCAGAGCTGCTGGCGGTCATGTCGCTGCTGATCGGAATGCCGTCCACGACAAAGAGCGCCGTGTTTTTGTCGTGCGAGAGCGAACCTTCGCCGCGCAGCGTCACGCGCAGCGAGCCGCCGGGTCCCGATGAGGTGCCTTCGAGGTTCAGACCGGCGACCTTGCCCGAGAGCGAATTGAGCCAGTTGCTCGAGACGGTGGTGTTCAGCGCTTCGTTGTCGACCTTCGAGACGGCGTAACCGAGCGACTGCTCCTGACGGGTGATGCCGAGGGCCGTGACCACGACATCCTGAATGGCTGTCGACGAGGCGCGCATCGTCACGTTGACGATCGACCGCGTGGGCGAGACGGGAATCTGTTGCAGGTCGTACCCGATGAAGGAGAAGAGCAGCACGGGTGAACGGTCGCTCTCACGGACGGTGATGCGGTAGGAACCGTCGGCATTGGAGGTGGTGCCGCGCGTGGTGCCCTGCAGCAGGATGGTGGCTCCGACGATCGGGGAGCCCTGTTCGTCGGAGATCTTTCCCGAGACGATCCAGGTCTGTTCCTGCTTCATGGTGGCACGGTCGGCCAGGAAGATCTTCCGGTCGGCGATGCGGTACGAGATGCGTGTTCCGGCGAAGAGTTCGGTGAGAACCTCCTTCAGATCGGCGTTGGTCTTGCGGATCGAGACGTTGCGTGTGACGTCGACCACCTCGGGGCTGAAGGCGAACGTATAGTGCGTCTGGCGGGAGATTTCGTCCAGAACCCGTTCAAGCCGGGTTTGCGAGAAGATCAACGTGACTTTCTGGGCCCACAGGTTCGTCGTCGACGAAAACACGAAAAAGACAATCAGGAAAGCGATCCGGGCCAATGGGTATTTTTTTGACCCGACTTCCCCCGAATGTAATTTGTTTTTCATACATTTGCGGTTGGTTAGAATTGGAAAAAAGAGGACTGATTCTGCCATTCGGGTCGGGCATGTGGGGCATGTCCGACTTTTTTTGGTATTGGGGGGGCTGTCAGGTCATAGGCGGGAAGTTTTGAGGTTTGTTCAGGTCGGTTTTCATGGTTTTTGGTTTTAGAGCGGGTAGATGGTGATCGAATCGTTTATCCGCACGATCCGCAGCGGTGTAATGCGTTCCATAGCCGAGAGAATCTGGTCGATGGATTCGTTGTAGAAGTTGATCGTATAGGTGTACCTGTAAAGACTCTCGTCGCAGACGCGGCACTCCACGCCGTAGTTCCGCTCCAGGAAAGCGAGCAGATCACGCAGCGGCGTATTCTTGAAATAGTATCGTTTGTGCATCCACCCCATGAGCTGCGTCGAGTCGGCATCGCTCTTCAGAAGGGTTTCACCCGATTCGCGGTTCAGTTCGAGCAGTTGTCCGGGGTGCAGTTCGTAGTTGTGTTCCTGTCCCGAGACCAGCTCCCGGGCCCTCACCTTTCCCTCCTGCAGATAGAGGCTGGTGATGCCGGGCGAGGCCGTGTTGAGGTTGAACCGTGTCCCCACCACCCGGATCGAGAGACCGTCGGTCTGGACCACAAAGGGGCGTTTGGCATCCTTGGCCACGTCGAAGAAGGCTTCGCCGTGGAGTTTCACCTCGCGCCGCCGGCGGTCGAAGCGGGAAGGGTATTCGAGAGTCGTTTCGGAATTGAGCATCACGGAGGTGCCGTCGGCCATGAGCACGTGCATCTGTTCGCCGGCCGGGACTACGATCTTCCGGCTGGCAGTCTCCACTCCGTCCCAGGGCTCCAGCTGTGTGAGTAGCAGCAGGTTGAGCAGAATGAGCGGCAGGGCGACGGCCGCGGCCATCCGGAGTTTGAGCAGGCGGTTGTGACGGCGGCTGCGGCGGCCGATCTCTTTCAGAATCCGTTCGCGCAGTTCGGCGGAGGGTTGCGGCACGGCCTCCGAAAGCAGGGCGTGGGGATCGTTCAGTGCCTGTTTGATGTCCCGATCCATTGCCTTGGCGGCGATCATCTGTCCGGCGGGGGTCTTCAGCAGCCGGCGAGCCTCCTTCTCGCGTTCCGGAGGACAGTTTCCTTCGAAAAAGGCGAGCAACAGGTCGCGGTCGGTTTCGGGTCGGGGGAATGAGGTCGGTTTCATGGGCCGTGTTTTATCATAAATACACACGGCGCGGGGAAAAGTATTATGCCGGAGAGCGATTTTTTCGGACCGATCCGTTGTGGATCAGTTTTCCAACAGCAGGAGTAGCAGCAGACACCCGGCTCCGATCATCTTGCGCAGTTGCTGGATCGACTGGTGGTAGAGGACCTTGACGGTGTTGACCGAGATGTGGAGCCGTTCGGCAATCTCGGCATTCGAGAGCCCTTCGTGGAGTTTCATGCGGCAGACGGCGATCTTCTGCGGGGAGAGGCGTCCGATAGCCTGGTCGAGCTTGTCGAGCAGGTCGCGGCGTTCGAGCTCATTCAGGAATCCGGCCGAATTCCTCTCTGTCATTCGTTCCCAGGCTCCGTCGGTGGGGATTCCGGATCTCAGCACGTTGAGTGTCAGATTTCTGGAGATGGTAAAGAGATAGCCTCCCAGTCCGGATTGCGGATCGAGCCGCGAACGGTTTTCCCACAACTTGAGGAAGGCCTGCTGGACGATATCCTCGGCGGCCGAACCTGTGCGGGTATATCGGTAGGCGAAGGCATAGAGTTGCCGGTGGTATTTGTCGTACGCCATCGCGAATGCCAGGTGGTTGTCTTGGCGTATCTCCTGTGCCAACTCGGTGTCCGTCATCTCTTTGAAGGGTTCATGTTTCGGGTTGTCAGTTCTTTGCTGCCTTCGGCGAGGGGCCTGCCGTGAGGTAAATATAGAAATTATTTGCGAAATACCGAAGCCCCGATTTGATTTTTCATGAAGATGCAACCTCTCCCGGCGGGGTACGGAACGGCTTCTTACAGTCCGGAACCGCTTCGTCCGACAGTATCGTCTCTTCTGCTGTTCCACCTTCAAAGAGACGGCCTCTTCCCGGTAGCGATTTTTTTGCGGAGATGACTTTTTGCAAAAAATAGTATATTTGTACAATTCAAATGCAACTTCTCCGTGGAACACACCTCTGTCAACAGAAATGACGATGATGATTTCGGCCGGCTCTATGACGAGTACCGTCCGCGCTTCATCGAGTTCGCCCGCGGATATGTCAAGGACCGGCTCGCGGCCGAGGATCTGGTCACCGATTCGTTCCTCTACTTCTGGGAGAACCGCGGCCGCATCGACCCCTCGTGCAACGTGGCGGCCTATGTCTTCACGACGCTGCGCCACAAGTGTCTGAACCACTTGCGGGCCCGGCTGGTCCGTCTGCGGGCCCACAACGAGATGGAGGCGCTGGAGAACCGTGTGCTGCGCGAGAACATCCGTTCGCTGGAGATGTGCGACCCCCGGCAGCTCTTCGAGGGGGAGATCGAACGGCTTGTGCGCGAGAGTCTGGACGAGATGCCCGAGCTGACGCGCGGCGTCTTCACCGAACAGCGTTTCCGGGGTCGTTCCTACCGCGAGGTGGCCGAACTGTTCGGCATCACTGAACGCCGCGTGGCCACCGAACTCGAGAAGGCCCTGACCGCGTTGCGCCGGGGACTGCACGACTATCTGCCGGCCGTGCTGGCGGCAGCCCTTCTGGAGCGTCTCTCCAGACCCTGAAATCACTTTTTCAAAAAAAATGCATTTTCTTCCGGTAAAACGCTTCGCTGAAGTGCTTTTAGGATGTATGCACCCCAAAACGAACTGCCGAAGCATGGAAAAAGAGACACTGTACCGGTTTTTCCGAGGTGAAGCCTCCCCCGAGGAGGAGCGCCGCCTCATGGAGTGGCTCGACGCCGATGCGGAGAATCGTCGGACGTTCGACCGTGAACGGGCCCTGTTTACGGCCCTGCAACTCTTTGCACCCCGTCCGAAGGCCCGTGCCCGCGTGTCGGCGTTGCGTCCCGGCCGCCGTTCGGGAGTCCTCCGGCGTCTGGCCGCACCCGCCCTGCGGATTGCCGCCGTGGTGGCTCTGGCCGTGGGGATCAGCTGGGGGGTCATCTCCCACCGCGAACACAACTGGGAGCAGCTGACCAACCGGATCGTCGTCCCCGCCGGACAACGCATCAACCTTACGCTGCAGGACGGCACCTCGGTGTGGCTCAACTCCGGCTCGGAGCTCGAATATCCGGCCCTCTTTGCCGGTGCGACACGCCAGGTAAAACTCCGGGGTACGGCCCTTTTCGATGTGACGGGCAATGCCGAACGCCCCTTCATCGTCGAGACCTACGCCTGCCGCGTGGAGGTGCTCGGCACCCGATTCAACGTCCGTGCCGACGAGCAGAACGATGAGTTCTCGACGGCTCTCTTCCGTGGCAGTGTCCGCGTCACCTCCCGCGATTCGCTCCATCAGCAGGTAACGCTCCGCCCCAACGAGCGGGTCCTGCTCGAAGAGGGGCGCCTGCGCGTCGAACCTGCCGACGATCCGAACGAATACCTCTGGACCGAGGGGCAGATCTCGATCGGCGGCTGTTCGTTCGAGGAGATCCTTGCACGCTTCGAGAGTTGTTACGGCGTACGCTTCGACGTGCGGCTCAAGCAGCTGCCCAAAGTCGGGTCGATCGGCAAGATCCGCATCTCGGACGGCATCGAACACGCCCTGAGCATCCTGCAGCGCAACGGCGACTTCCGATACACCTACGATACCCAGACCAACGTAATTACGATCTATTGATAAACCTGAATTCCCGAACCTTAAACTCCGCCTGCCTATGATGCTGTAATCCGTCTCTTTTCGACCGTATCCGGTCCTCTGCGGACATTTCGTGAAAGAAAAACCCGGAATTGCGCCAACAACTCCGGGCCGTCAGGATAACGGTCTATTCCCAGCCTTGGAACAACCTGAATTATTATCCTTTAACCAATCTGCAAAGATATGAAGAAAAAAGTATCAGGCCAAATGAAAAGCCTGATAATCTTCCTGTTCGCGGCGATTCTGTGCCTCGGGGCACGTCCGGCCGCGGCTCAGACCGCACGCGTCACCATCGACCTGCGGCAAGTCAAAATGGAACGGGTCATGAACGAAATCGAGAAGCAGACCCGCTATCTGTTCATCTACGACAAGAGTCTCAACATCGACCATACGGTCAGCGTTGTGGCTGACAATCTCCCCGTGACGGAGGCCCTCGGTCAGATGGTCCGCGGTACGGGAATCTCCTACGAAATCAAGGGCTCGAACATCATTCTTTCGGCCGGAGAGCTGCGGACCCCCCCCCTTGCATCGGCTGCTGCGCCGGGTGAAATCTCCGGACGGGTCGTCGATGCCCACGGCCTGCCGGTCATCGGAGCCTCGGTGATCCTCAAGGGTACGACCCTGGGTGTGAGCACCGATGTGGACGGCCGCTTCACGCTGCGCATTCCCGAAGGAACGGCCCATCCGGTGCTGCTCTTCGACTATCTGGGCTACGAGTCGCAGGAGGTGCCCGTCGACGGGCGGACGCAGTTCGACATCACGTTGCAGGAGTCGGCCGTGGCCGTGGAGAACGTCGTCGTGACGGCCCTCGGTATCAAGCGCCAGGAGAAAGCCCTCTCCTACAACGTGCAGCAGGTCAAGGCCGAAGAGATCATGACCGTGCAGGATGCGAACTTCATGAACTCGCTCAACGGCAAGGTAGCCGGTGTGCAGATCAACTCCTCGGCAGCCGGCGTGGGCGGTGCGGTGCGCGTGGTGATGCGCGGTGCGAAATCCATCTACAAGGACAACAACGCCCTCTATGTGATCGACGGTGTGCCGATGACCAACGTCTCGTTCGGCTCCTCGGACGACGGCCTGCAGGGCAACTACCTCGGTTCGGACGGCGTGGCCGACATCAACCCCGCCGACATCGAGTCGATTTCGGTGCTGACGGGCCCCTCGGCCGCAGCCCTCTACGGTTCGGATGCCGCCAACGGCGTGGTGCTGATCAACACCAAGAAGGGGGAGGCGGGCAAGACGCAGGTGAGCGTCTCGAACAGCACCACCTTCTCGATGCCGTTCGTCATGCCGCGCTTCCAGAACCGCTACGGCAACGAGGTGGGATCCTATCAGAGCTGGGGCGCTGCGACGTCGCGGCGGTTCGACCCCTCGAGCTTCTTCAATACGGGTTCGAACGTCAGCAATTCGGTTTCGTTCTCCACCGGCACGAAGCGTCACCAGGCCTATTTCTCGGCCGCGACGACCAATGCCCGGAACATCCTGCCCAACAGCGGTTACAACCGTTACAACTTCACGATGCGGGACGTGAGCTCGTTCCTCAACGACCGGATGACGCTTGACCTGAGTGCCAGCTATATCTTGCAGAATAACAAGAACATGATCGCCTCGGGACAGTACTTCAACCCGCTGCCGGCGCTCTACCTCTTCCCGCGCGGCGAGGATTTCGACAACGTGCGCATGTACCAGATCTGGGACGAGTCGCGCAACCTCTACGTCCCGAACTGGACCTACGGTTCGGGCGACATGTCGTTCCAGAACCCCTACTGGATCATGCACAAGATGATCAACGAGTCGAAGAAGCGCCGCTACATGCTCTCGGCCAGTCTGAAGTACGACATCACGAAGTGGCTCAACGTGACGGGCCGCGTGAAGGTCGACAACTCGGACATGGACATCACCAACAAGCGCTACGCCGGTACGGATACGAACTTCGCCGGTGAGAAGGGTCTCTACAACATCACCAAGCGCAACGACCGTCAGATCTATGCCGACGTCATCGCCAACATCGACCACTACTTCTCCGACGACTGGCACCTGACGGCCAACGTCGGCGCCTCGATCAAGGACGTGCAGATGGATCTGATGGGCTGGGGCGGCGACCTGCGCAAGATCCCCAACTTCTTCTCGATCACCAACATCTCGACCACCTCCTACCGCGAGCGTGAGGACGGATCGCGGGTTCAGTCGCAGAGCATCTTCGCCAACGTCGAGGTGGGGTGGAAGAACATGCTCTACCTGACCGTCACGGGCCGCAACGACTGGGAGTCGGCGCTGGCCTTCTCGAAATACAGTTCGTTCTTCTATCCGTCGGTGGGTCTGTCGGGCGTGATCTCCGAGATGGTCGATCTTCCCGACTGGTTCTCGTTCCTGAAGGTGCGCGCCTCCTATTCGGCCGTCGGCTCCTCGTACGCCGCCTACCTGACGAGCCCTTACTACGAGTACCGCGCCCAGAACCACGAGTGGGACTCGAACCACCGCTTCCCGAACGACAACCTCAAACCCGAGAAGACCAAATCGTGGGAGGTGGGTCTGAATGCCCGCTTCTTCGGCGGCAAGCTGAACCTCGATGCCACGTGGTACCGTTCGGACACCTACAACCAGACCTTCGAGTCGACCCCTTCGTCGACGTCGGGCTATTCGTCGGTGCTGGTGCAGGCCGGTCAGGTCCGCAATACGGGTCTGGAACTCCTGCTCGGCTATCACAACACCTGGAAGGATTTCTCGTGGGATACGAGCCTCACCTACACGACCAACCGCAACCGGATCATCCGTCTGGCCGACGGCGTGATCAGCCCCGTCGACGGCAAGCCGATCGAGATGCCCTATCTGGAGAAGGCAACCCTCGGCAACACGGGTTCGCCGCAGGTGATCCTCTACGAGGGCGGAACGATGGGTGACCTCTACATCAACCGCGAACTGCGCACCGACGGCAACGGCAACATCTATGTCGATCCGTCGACCAATCAGGTCGAACTGACGACCACCGAACGCCGCAAGGTCGCCTCGCTGCTCCCGAAGGGCAACCTGGGCTGGAGCAACAGCTTCTCTTACAAGGGCGTAACGCTGTCGGCCATGATTGCGGCCCGGCTGGGCGGATCGGTCGTCTCGAATACGGAGGCCTTCCTCGACTACTACGGCGTTTCGGAGCGTTCGGCCGCGGCGCGTGACGCCGGCGGCGTGCGGATCAACAACGGGCTGGTCGATGCCAGAAACTACTACCAGACGATCGGTGCCGGTACGGGCGCCGGAGCCTACTACATCTATTCGGCCACGAACGTCCGTCTGCAGGAGCTCTCGCTGAGCTACTCGCTGCCGCGCAAGTGGTTTCGCAACAAGATGGGGATGACCGTCTCGCTCGTGGGCCGCAACCTGTGGATGATCTACAACAAGGCGCCGTTCGATCCCGAACTGACCACCTCGACCTCCGACAACTTCCTGCAGGGCGTGGATTACTTCATGCTGCCCAGCCTGCGCAACATCGGATTCTCCGTGAAATTCCAATTCTAAAACTGCCGACCAATCATGAAACAGCATACAATCAAACGTTTGTTCGGACGCGGGGTGCTCGGCGTGGCTCTGCTGGCCGCCGCAGCCTGCACCGGTAACTTCGAAGAGTACAATACCAAACCCTACCGCCCGACGGACGAGGATCTCGTCGGCGACAACGTGGGTATCGGCATCCTCTTCCCCTCGATGATGGAGTGGATGACCCACTACCAGGTCAATGCCTCGCAGTATCAGGATGTCCTGATCGGCGACGAACTGGGCGGCTACTGCTCGGCCGTGAAACCCTACCAGGGTCAGAACATCTCGACCTACAACCCTTCGGATTCGTTCAACGATCCGCTCTTCAACAACACCTTCTCGAACTTCTACGGCAACTACTTCCAGGTGCTGTCGAGCACCGGGGGCGAAGGGGCCGTCTATCAGCTGGCCCAGATCATCCGCGTGGCTTCGATGCTCCGCGTGACCGACGCCTACGGTCCGATTCCCTACTCGAAGATGCAGAACGGAACCTTCTCGGTGCCCTATGACAGCCAGCGCGACGTCTATCTGGCGATGATCGACGATCTGGATGCCGCCATGGAGGAGCTCTACACCTTCGTCTCGGCCGGCAATACGACGCTGCTCGCGGATTTCGACATCAGCAACTACGCCGGTGATGTCCGTTTGTGGATCCGTTTTGCCAATACGCTCAAACTGCGCATGGCCATCCGCATGAGCGGTGTGGAGAGCTCGGCACGCACGATTGCCGAAGAGGCCGTGGCCGCCCGCGAGACCTACGGTCTGATCGAGACGACGGCCCAGTCGCTCTACTTCGTCTCCACGTCGCGCCGCAACCCCTTCTATACCCAGGCAACCAGCTCCTCGTGGCAGGACCTGCGTTCGAATGCCAACATCACGATGTACATGAACGCCTACTCCGATCCGCGGCGCAGTTCCTACTTCTCGACCTCGGGGTATGCCGGCCAGCCCTATGTCGGAGCCCGTTCGGGCATCGACAACGTGAGCGTGACCGACTACACGGCGTTCTCCTATCCGCTCTACGGCGAGACGGATCCCGTCCCGGTGATGTACGCCGCCGAGAGCTGGTTCCTGCGCGCCGAGGGTGCACTGCTGGGCTGGTCGATGGGCGATACGGCCGAGAATCTCTACAACAAGGGAATCGGGACCTCGTTCGAAGAGGCCGGCTGCTCGTCGTCGCTCAACACCTACATGCAGACGGGTGCCGTCACGCTCTCCTATACCGATCCGCTGGGGCGGAACAATGCGTCCGATTTCGGTACGGCCCCCTCGGTGGCCTGGGCCGACGACGGGCAGGCACTCGAGCGCATCATCATCCAGAAGTGGATCGCCAACCACATGATCGGCCACGAGGCCTGGGCCGATTTCCGTCGGACGGGCTTCCCGAAGATGCTCATGGCGGTCGACAACCTCAGCGCCGGCAGCATGTGGGGAACGGTGGACAGCGATCGCGGCATGCGGCGTCTGCACTACCCGCAGTCGGAGTACGACAACAACCGTGAGAATCTCCAGGGCGGCATTCAGCTGCTGGGCGGCACGGACGAACACTCGACCGATGTCTGGTGGGCAAAGAAAAACTGACCTGAAAAACCTGAAAAACCATGAAAATGAATCGTAAAAACATATTTTCGGCCATGACGGCCATGGCTGTCGTCCTGTTCTGCGCATGCAGCGAGTGGACGGAACCCGAGGCCCGGGATCTGAAGCAGTCCCTCCCGGACTCCTATTACGCCGATCTGAAGGCTTACAAGGCTTCGGACCATTCGCTCGCCTTCGGCTGGTTCGATGGCTGGAATCCGGTTTCGGCCTCGACGGCCATGAGCCTGATGGGAATTCCCGACAGTGTGGATCTGGTGGCCATCTGGTCGCCCTTCACGCCAAGCGAGGAGCAGAAGGCCGACATGCGGGCCGTTCGCGAGAAGAAGGGTACGCGGGTTGTCGTGACGACCCTGCTCACGGACATCGGTCTGAACGTCACCCCCGAGGAGGTGACCGCCGGAGCGACCACCAACAACGAGATTATCCGTCTGCGGCGCCTCTACTGGGGGTGGACGGACGACGCCTCGGCCGCCGAGATCGAGACCGCCATCCGCAAGTATGCCAATGCCATGGTCGACGCCGTGCTGGCCAGCGGATACGACGGCCTGGACATCGACTTCGAGCCCAGCTATGCCGGACACTCCGGCAACATCGTCAACGATTACAACCGGATCCCGGAGCAGGGTGAGATCTATGCCGGAACGACTCCCGCCCAGCGCGTAAACTGGTTTGTCGAGGAGTGCAGCCGGCGTCTGGGACCCAAGTCGGGCAGCGACAAACTGCTGATCGTCGACGGTGAGGTACACTCGATGCCCGTCGAGACGATCGACTGCTTCGACTACTTCATCCTGCAGACCTATAAGCTCTCCAGCCAGACGAATCTCGACAACGGTCTGAGCCGTGTGGTCTCGGCCTTCGACGGGACGCTCTCCGCCGAGCAGATCACCCGGCGGCTGATCGTGACCGAGAATTTCGAATCGGCCTCCATTGCGGCGGCCGGCGGCATCACCTGGACGCTCAGCGACGGTACGAAGGTCAACTCGCTGCAGGGCATGGCCCTCTGGGAGCCCTATACCGGTGTGCGCAAGGGGGGAGTCGGCGCCTACAAGATGCAGAACGACTTCAAGAACGACTGCTACCGCTACTACCGTCAGATCATCTCGACGATGAATCCGGCGCAAACCAACCGATAAAAAGCAACGACCTATGAAAATGACATGGATGAATCGTGCCTGCAAGGGGCTGATGGCAGGCTTTCTGATGGCAGCCGTTGCGGGTTGCAACGACGCCGAATTCCAGCCCATCGACAATGCCGCCTACATTGCCGAGGCTTATGGGGCGGCGAGCAAGCTTCTGTCGTTCTCGAACGACGAGGGGGCGCAGACCACGCTGACGGCCCGGCTGGGTGATCGTGCCGCCGCCGATTGCTCGTTCCGCTTCGAGGTGGCTCCCGAGGTGCTGACCCGCTACAACCAGATGAACGGCACCTCCTACGTGCAGCTTCCCGACGGAGCCTACAACCTTCCGGCCGATCCCGTATCGGTGACAGCCGGTGCGGCCTCGGCGGCTCCGCTGCAGGTCGAGATCCTGCCCTATACCCAGGAGATGAAGGATTCGGGTGTGACCTATGCCCTGCCGGTGCGGCTGCTCAGTACCGACGGCAACATGCGGCTGCTCAATGACCTTTCGGAGTTTCTGCTCATCTGCAACTGGCAGCGGATCGTGCCGGTTCCGCTCTTCAATACGGAGTTTGTCGAAACCGGCGACCGTTTGAAGAAGAACCGGATCATGTTCGACATGGGCGATGCGGATATCAACTTCACGGCCTACACCTTCGAGTTCATGATGTACATGGAGGACTTCTCGACGACGAGCAACCAGATGCTCGTGGGTCTGGAGGGCTCGTCGCACTCGCTGGCCAACCGCATGTGGGTGCGCTTCGAGAACAACAACCCGAAGAAGTGGATGCAGATCAACTCGATGGTCAAGCCGGCCATCGATGCCTCGACACCCAATCAGGCCAAGGTCTGGCAGCACGTGGCCATTGTCTTCGACGGCAGCAAGATGCATCTGTATCTCGACGGGACGGAGGTGGCCACGAAGGATGCCCCCAATTCCTCGATCAACTTCCGCTACTTCTCGCTGCTGCCGCAGCCGTCCTACTTTACGCAGACGATTTCGTTCCGCGAGGTGCGCCTGTGGAACGTGGCCCGTACGGCGGCCCAGTTGGCCAACAACGCCACGAATGTCGATCCGAAGAGCGAGGGGTTGCTCGGCTACTGGAAGATGGACGAGGGCTCGGGCTACACGTTCAACGACGCCACGGGCAACGGCCATCTCGGAACGTGCCAATACTCGACGGCTTCGGGAATCGGCGACGCCTCCTGGCCCGAAACCTTCACCGGCCCGGCCACGGGGCTGAAGTGGGTGGAGAACTCCGAACAGATGGACGAATAGGAGTCCCTGCGAATCCCGAATGACGAAGGGCGCCGCCGTGCGGCTCGAAGCGCTGCGGCGCCCTTTTCCCGAAAATCATACCGCAACATCACATGAAAACCACTGACCTCTATCTGTTGGGCCTGGGCGGATTGGCGACGCTGTCGCTGGCGGGCTGCACGGACCGCAAACCCGCGGCACGCCCGATGAACATCCTCTACATCATGACCGACGACCATACGGCGCAGATGATGAGCTGCTATGACCGCCGCTACGCCTCGACGCCCAATCTCGACCGCATAGCCCGGGAGGGAGTCCGCTTCACGAACAGCTTCGTGGCCAACTCGCTGAGCGGTCCGAGCCGGGCCTGCATGCTCACGGGCAAACACTCGCACAAGAACGGTTTCTACGACAATACGACGTGCGTCTTCGACGGCTCGCAGCAGACCTTCCCCAAGCTGCTGCAGCAGGCCGGCTACGAGACGGCGATCGTCGGCAAATGGCATCTGGAGAGCCTCCCGACGGGCTTCGACCATTGGGAGATCATCCCCGATCAGGGGGACTACTACAATCCGGACTTCATCCGGCAGACGGGCGACACGGTCCGCAACGAGGGCTACATCACGAACCTCATCACGGACAAGGCGCTGGCGTGGCTCGATGCGGAGCGCGATCCCGAGAAGCCCTTCTGCCTGCTCGTGCACCACAAGGCGCAGCACCGCAACTGGATGGCCGACACGTGCAATCTGACCCTCTACGAGGATCGGACCTTCCCGCTGCCGGAGACCTTCTACGACGATTATGCGGGGCGTCCGGCGGCTGCCGCCCAGGAGATGTCCATCTCGTCGGACCACGACATGGATGTGATCTACGATCTGAAGATGTACCGCACGTCGGATTCGAGCCGGCTGAAGGAGCTCTACGAGGGGATGATCGGCCGCATGAATCCCGATCAGCGGGCGGCCTGGGACCGTTTCTACGATCCGCTCATCGCGGAGTTCCATCGCACGAATCCGCAGGGCCGCGAGCGTGCCGAGTGGAAATTCCAGCGCTATGTGCGCGATTACCTGAAGACGCTCAAATCGCTGGACGACAACGTGGGCCGGCTGCTCGACTACCTCGACCGCACGGGACTGGCCGGGAATACGCTGGTGGTCTATACCTCGGACCAGGGCTTCTACATCGGCGAGCACGGCTGGTTCGACAAGCGCTTCATGTACGAGGAGTCGATGCATACGCCGCTGGTCATGCGGCTCCCGGGCGGCGTGCAGGGCGACATCGATCTGCTGGTGCAGAACATCGACTATGCTCCGACGTTCCTCGAACTGGCCGGCGCGGAGATTCCCGACGACATCCAGGGCCGCTCGCTGCTGCCGCTGCTGCGGGGCGAAAAGTCCGCCGACTGGCGTCCGGCCCTCTATTACCACTTCTACGAGTATCCGGCCGAACACATGGTCAAACGCCACTACGGGGTGCGCGACAACCGCTGGAAGCTCATCCATTTCTACAACGACATCGACCACTGGGAGCTCTACGATCTGAAGACGGATCCTCACGAGTTGCATAACCGCTACGACGATCCGGCGTGTGCCGGCGAGCGGGCCCGGATGATCGACGAACTCCTCCGCCTGCAGCGGCAGTACGACGATACGCTGGCCCTGCGCATGAACGGAGATTTCCAATCCAAAGACTGATTCCATGACGAGACGATTTAGATTCCTACCGTTTTTGTTTGCCGCCGTTCTGTTCCTGGGCGGTTGTGCGACGACACCGGCCGGGGAGCGCCCCACGCTGATTCCCCAGCCGCAGCAGGTGAAGTGGGGACGGGGCGGCTACCGCCTTCCGGACGGGGTGCGCATCGGCATCTCCGATCCGCGGCTGACCCCGCAGGCCGACTACCTGAGGCAGGCGCTGGCCCCCTGTACTTCGGCCTCGCTGTCGGAGACCCCGCAGGGTGATATCTGCCTGCAGCTCGATACCGCGTCGCTGGCCGAAGAGGCCTACCGGCTGGCCGTCACGCGGTCGGGCGTGCGGATCACGGGCGGATCGCCGCGCGGCGTGGTCAACGGCATTGCTACGCTGCGGCAGCTGCTGCCCGCGGACGAGAGGACTGAAGCGGTGATTCCGCATGTGGAGGTGGAGGATGCCCCGGCGTTTGCCTGGCGCGGCGTGATGCTCGACGTGAGCCGCCACTTCTTCGACAAGGAGGATATCTGCAGCATGCTGGACCAGATGGCCCGGCTGAAACTCAACAAGTTCCACTGGCATCTGACCGACGATCAGGGCTGGCGCGTCGAGATCAAGGCCTATCCCGATCTGGCCGGCAAGGGCGGCTGGCGCCGTTTCAACAAGCACGACACGATCTGCATGGGACGTGCCGCACGGGAGGAGAATGCCGATTTCCTGATTCCGGAGAAGTACCTGCGCGTGGAGGGTGCCGATACGCTCTACGGCGGTTACTACACGCAGGAGGATATCCGCGAGGTGGTGGCCTATGCCGCCGAACGGGGTATCGACGTCATTCCGGAGATCGACATGCCGGGCCACTTCCTGCAGGCCATCGAGTACTATCCGGAGATGACCTGCTTCGAGCCCGAGACGTGGAGCGGCGAGGCCTTCTCCTCCCCGTTGTGCCTGGGCAAGGACGAGGCGCTGGCGTTCTGCGAGGAGATCTGGCGGGAGGTGTTCGAGCTCTTCCCCTATGAGTATGTCCATATCGGAGGCGACGAGGTCAACATGAAGAACTGGAACCGTTGCCCGCGCTGCCAGGCGCGCATGCGCCAGGAGGGGTTGGCCGACGGACACGCCCTGCAGGCGTGGTTCACCCGCCGCATGCAGCGCTTCTTCGAGGCCCACGACCGCCGGATGATCGGCTGGGACGAACTCCTGCAGGGCGAGGTCGATCCGGCGACCACGATCATGTGGTGGCGCCCGTGGGTGCCGGAGTCGGTCGACAGGGCCACGCGTCAGGGATGCGATCTGATTATTTGTCCGCAGACGTGGTTCTACTTCTCGCTCGAGGAGGATGCCGGCTCGTTGAAGCGCACGTGCAATTTCCGGCTGGTTCCCGATTCGCTTCCGCAGGAGCAGAAGGCCCGCATTCTGGGTGTTCAGGGCAATGTCTGGGCCGAGAAGGTGCCTTCGTTGTCGCGGGCGGAGTATCTCTTCTATCCGCGGCTGCTGATCGTGGCCGAGAAGGGGTGGAGCCCCGAGGAGCGGGTCAGCGAGGAGGAGCTGCTGCCGCGTGTGATGCGCTACTGCGCGCGGCTCGATGCCGAAGGGATCAACTACCGCATCCCCTCGCTGGAGAATTTCCACGAATTCTGCGTCTTCACCGACTCGACGCGTTCGACGGTGACCTGCCCGCTGCCGGGCGCCACGCTGCGCTATACGCTCGACGGATCGGTGCCGACCGTCTCTTCGCCGATCTACACCGGCCCGATTACCTTCCATGATGATGCCCTGCTGCAGGTGAGGGCCTTCCATCCTGATGGCCGGACGGGCGACTGGGTGAAGATCCGCTATGAGAAGTGCGGCTTTGCGGCTCCGACCGAGGTGGCCGCGACGGCTCCCGGCCTGCAGGCCGAATGGTATTTCAAACGCTTCCCGAAGTGCGATGCCATCGGCGGAGCGAAGGCCGACGGGGGATGTGTGGTCGATACGGTGCAGTTCCCGAAGGTGGCGCAGGGGCGCCGTGCCACGGGAATCCTCTTCCGGGGGTATATCCGCGTGCCGGAGAATCGGATCTACACCTTTGCGCTGGCCTCGAACGACGGCAGCCTGTTGCGTATCGACGGCCGCGTGGTGATCGACAACGACGGCGAACATACGCTGATCGAGAAGACGGGACAGGCGGCCCTTTCGGCCGGGCTTCACCCCTTCGAGCTGCGCTATTTCGACTACAACGGCGGGCGTGTGACACTGGCGCTGGTCGATGAGCAGGGCCGGCGTCAGCCCTTCTCGGACGGGTGGTTCTGTCACGACGCCGATTGATCCCGCAACGCTGTTTCAATGCAAAGAGGGCGGAGCCTGCAGGCTCCGCCCTCTCTTGTTCATGGGAGTGAGATGTGGCTCCGTTCGTGAGCCCCCCCCCGGTTCGACTTTGAACCGGTATGCTCCGCCCCCCCCGGTCGGTGCCGCTGCGCTCCGGCTCAGTGTGAAACGCCGACCGGACGGAGCAGGAAGTCGAACTGCAGGTCTGCGTAGGGGATGCGGTATTCGGGCCGGGCCTGCTTGCCCCAGCTGTTGACGCATCCCAGTCCGGACTGAATCAGGTCGAAGCAGACATGCGTGCGGCCGTCGGAGACCAGTTCGGAAGGGTGGCGCCGGTACTCCGGCGTTCCGTTGTCGAGCTGTGGAATGGAGTAGGGGATGGCCGAGGCCGAGAAGTGGCGATCGGAGCAGATTTCCAGGCCGAGGCCCGTCTCGTCGGTCAGCCGCCACCACCTCAGGCCACTGCGCGTGCCGGACTCCTGGGGGCTGGCGTATTTGGCGTGGAACTGGTCGGTAACCCGCTGGTCGTAGCGTCCGACGAAGGCGGCCGAAGCCCGGTCCGCGTAGTTCTCCATCGGACCGCGTCCGTAGTAGGAGAGGGTGTTGAACATCCCCGGCGCCTCGAACATCATGCCGAAGCGCATCAGATCGGCTACTCCCGTACGGGTCGAATCGGCCTTCAGCGTCTCCCGGACGCGGATCGTACCGTCTTCGGCAATCCGGTAGCTGAGTGTCAGCCGTCCACCGACCTGCGGCAGCAGATAGTGTGCCGTGGCCCGTACCTGTTGATTCTCCTTCGTCAGGTCGAACTTTTCGAGTCGGGGTGTGATCTCGGCCCAGATCCGGCTGTCGGGGACCTTCCCGGCCTGACGAACGCCGAGATCATTGTCCGTGGCGGCCCGATAGAAGTTCGGACGCAGCGCTCCGGAGAGCAGCTCTACGCCGCGAAGCCGGTACGAGATCAGACAACCCGTTTCGGGATCGAAACGCAGCGTGAAATCTTCGCCCGTGACGGAGTCCCCGTCGAGGCGGAGCTCCTCGCGGGATGCGCCTGCTTCGAGCGAGGCAAAGCGCCGTGCGGGATCGTCGGCCCGAAGCACCAGCTGATCGGCGGCCACCTCGTAACCGGCCTCGAGCAGATCGGTCGTCTCGCGGAGCTGGTAGCGGACCGTGAGCAGCAGTTCGCCGTCGAGGGCCTCGATGCGTGCCGGATCGTATCCCAGCGTGATCTCTTTCGTCTGCTGGGGAGCAACCTCGATCCGTTCGATCACGCCGCTTGTGACCGGCTTTCCGTCGGCCGACACCTCCCACAGAAGCCGATAGGGCGAGAGATCGGTGAAGAAGTTCTCGTTGTAGAGGGCCACGATGCCCTTTTTCGCATCGCGTAGGGTGGTATGAACGGGCTGGTGGAGGTGCTTGACCTCGTAGGCGTGGGGATGCCACGAGCGGTCGCTGGCCAGAATGCCGTTGCAGCAGAAGGTGCTGTCCGAGGCGTCGCGGTCGTTGTAGTCGCCGCCGTAGCGGAACGTCAGCCGCCCCTCGGGGCTGCGCCAGGCCAGCGCCTGATCGGCGAAGTCCCAGATGAAACCGCCCTGATAGCGCGGCTCGCGGCGGATCATCTCCCAGTACTCCTTCAATCCGCCCAGCGAGTTGCCCATGGCGTGGGCGTATTCGCACTGGATGAGCGGTTTGTCGGGATTCCGGTCCAGATAGCGCTGGCAGGTGTTATAGTCCCAATACATCGGGCAGGTGATGTCGGTGTTGTAGTCGCCGTGGTAGGAGGCCTGCTCGTACTGGACCGGACGCGAGGGGTCGAACGCCTTGATCCAGTCGTAGCACCGTTCGAAGTTGGGGCCGTTGCCGGCTTCGTTGCCCGTGCTCCAGATGATGATCGACGGGTGGTTGAAATCCCGGTGTACCATGCGCTGGTTCCGGTCGAGGTGAGCCTGGGCAAAGTCGGGATTCCCGGCCAGATTCTTCGACTTGTCGTGGTAGAAGTAGCCGTGCGACTCGATGTTGGCCTCGTCGACGACGTAGAGTCCGTAGCGGTCGCAGAGATCGTACCAGATGGGGGCGTCGGGGTAGTGACACGTGCGGACGGCATTGATGTTGAGGCGTTTCATCTCGCGGATGTCGCGGATCATCTCCTCGCGGGTCACGTAATAACCCGTGTTGGGCTCCATTTCGTGGCGGTTGACCCCCTTGATGAGGATCGGCTGCCCGTTGACGAGCAGCTGCCCGCCGCGGATCTCGACCTTGCGGAATCCGACCGGGAAGGCGGCCGCCTCGATCACTGATCCGTCGCGGGTGAGGGCCTCGGCCGTAAGCGTGTAGAGGGCGGGACTTTCGGCGCTCCATTTCCTGGGGTTGCTGACTTCGAACGACGTTTCGATCCGGTTCTGCCGCGGAGTGACGGTTCGCCGGAGGAGTTCTTCCCCCGCTTCGTCGCGCAGGACGAGCCGTACGGCTCCGATCCCCGGCGTGGTGGCGATCCGGATCTGCAGCTCTCCGTCGCGGTAGTCCGACGTGAGGTCGGGCGTGATCCGCACGTCGGCCAGACGTCGCTTGTCCCGTGCATAGAGGTAGCAGTCGCGGCCGATGCCGGTCATGCGCCAGAAATCCTGATCCTCGAGGTAGGAGCCGTCGCACCAGCGGTTGATGCGCATCACGATGAGATTCTCCTGCCCGGGTTTCGTGTAGCGGGTGATCTCCCATTCGGCTTCGAGTTTGCTGTCCTCGCTGTATCCGACCTCGTGTCCGTTGACCCAGAGGGTGAGGTTTGAGGTGGCCGACCCGATGTGGATGAAGAGCTCCTTGCCCTTCCACTCCTCGGGAAGGGTGACCGTACGGCGGTAGATACCCGTATAGTTCTGTTCGTAGGGGACCAGCGGAGCCTTCACCGGGAAGAACTTGTGCCAGGGATAGGGTTTGTTCGTGTAGACCGGATCGCCGTATCCGTTCATCTCCCAAAGCCCCGGAACGGGCATCTCGCCCCACGACGAGTCGTCGATTCCGGGACGGAAGAATCCTTCGGGTTCGGCGCCGGGGCGGTCAACACGCAGGAAGGTCCATACACCGTTGAGCGAACGGTAGAAGGGTGAACGTTCGGGTGTGTTTTCGGGCGAGGCCTCCCCGGCGGTCGGGTAGACAATGAAGCTCGTGCGCATGGGGGCCCGGTTGACTCCGAAGCAGGTCGGGTCGAGCCATCGCTCTGCGGGAGCCTTTGCCGAGACGCTCGATGCGGCAAAAAGCAGGATGAACAACAGTTTTTTCATTTCGGTTGGTTTTGGAAAAAAAGGATCGGAGGCAAAAATAGTAAAAAATCGAAAGATTCCAAGCTTTTGCAACGAAACTTCTTCCTCGCTCCCGTCATCGGAGACTGTTTCGGGCGACCATCTCGGCTTCCCGTGTATGGATTGGCTGCTTTCACCTCTTGCAGGCCCCGGTGGCAGATCCGGAAAATAAAAAAGCGGCCAACCGAGGGTGGCCGCTTCTCAATGGTCCGTAGATCGGACCGCTATTGCGTGTACGCTATTTGTTCAGGCTCTTCAGACACTCCGAAACGTTCTTCTCGATCCGCTGCAGGATGGTCTGCGTATCGGCCGCCTCGGCCTTGATGAACTTTTCGCCGGTGATTTGCTCGTAGAGTTCGACATAGCGGTTGGTGATGCCGGCGACGATCTCGGGGGTCATCTCGGGCACCTTCTGCCCCGGCTGTCCCTGGAATCCGTTTGCCATGAGCCATTCGCGGACGAACTCCTTCGAGAGCTGGCGCTGCCGTTCCCCCCGTGCCAGCCGCTCCTCGTACCCCTCGGCGTAGAAGTAGCGCGACGAGTCGGGCGTGTGGATCTCGTCCATGAGGTAGATGACACCGTTCTTCTTTCCGAACTCATATTTCGTATCGACGAGGATCAGCCCCATTTTTGCGGCGATTTCGCAACCGCGGCGGTAGATGGCGCGCGTGTACTTTTCGAGCTGTTCGTACTCCTCGCGGCTGACGAGTCCCGAGGCGATGATCTGCTCTTTCGAGATATCCTCGTCGTGACCTTCGGCGGCCTTCGACGTGGGGGTGATGATCGGTTCGGGGAACTTCTGGTTCTCGACCATGCCGTCGGGCATCTCCACGCCGCAGATGGTGCGTTTGCCGGCCTTGTATTCACGCCAGGCGTGGCCCGAGAGGTATCCGCGGATGACCATCTCGACCTTGAAGGGTTCACACTTGCGGCCGACGGTGACCATCGGATCCGGTACGGCGAGTTTCCAGTTGGGGAGGATGTCGGCCGTGGCGTCGAGGAATTTGGCGGCGATCTGGTTCAGGACCTGACCCTTGTAGGGGATTCCTTCGGGCAGGACCACGTCAAAGGCGGAGATCCGGTCGGTCACCACCATGACCAGATATTCATCGTTGATGTCGTATACGTCGCGGACTTTTCCCGTATACTTGCTTTTCTGGCCTTCGAAGGTGAAATCGGTACGAGTGATTGCGTTCATGGTGTTTGCAGGTTTATCTGCGTGCAAAGATACGTTTTTTGCGTGAAAATTGGATTCCTCGGCGGTGGAAAGTTTCCGTCCTGATAGGCCGTATCGGCATAAAAGAAACTTTCCGATGCAGAAAAGCGTTGTAACTCGTTAATTTTCTGTTAGTTACGACGTTAACCGATGCCACAAAAAGACGCACTGTAAAGAGGCGGCAAAACCTTGTTTGACGCTTCATTTCTTGTGCCCGATATTCTCGGAAAAATGTAAAACTCGGGTTTGGAGTCCGATTTTGGGCGGTTCTTTTCCCTCGCTGGAGCGGGTCGCCGGAGGGTTGTGACTCCATGAGCAAAGGTAGTAATTTTTGTGGGAACTCCAAGCCCTGGCGAAGGATTTTTTCGCCGGGGAGGGTGTGATCCGGCGGTATGAAAAAAAAGCCCGGCACGTCGGAACGTGTCGGGCTGAAAATGAGGCTATGGGCCTTATTTCGTCTCGGGGAAGTTGTCGTTGGTCAGCAGCTTGCCCTGGTATTCGCCGGTCAGCGTCTTCAGGAAGGCTACCATCCG
>NZ_CALUHA010000015.1:0-65729 GCF_944320325.1 Alistipes megaguti | reverse complement strand
TGCCGGACCCTCTTCCTGAATTCACGAACTCGGGAGTTCGTGCGTGAACGCACACTTGAACGAACCTGTTAAATCGCGCCTTCCTGAAGTAATAAATTATGGGAAACACACCTGTAAGCATTGCCGTATGCAATCAAAAAGGCGGCGTTGGAAAGAACATTATGTCTTGAAGATCATATCAATACCGTGCATATTCTCACCGTTTGGGAGGAATCCTTCGTTTGTATGATCTTTTTCGGGAATCTTCTACTGTGATGCTCCGGCACCCCGGGTTCAACAGCACCGAAATCGCCGAGGCCGCGGGCTTCATCTCGCCCAGCCATTTCACACGGATCTTCAAGGCCGCAAAGGGACCCCCCCTCCAGCTAGCGCAAGACGCAGGGCGGAGAGAGCTCCCTTTCGTAACTCCGACCGGCCTCTGACGGCCCCGAATTTTTGCCTAAACAACAATTTTTTTCTTGCCTAAACGACAATTTATTGCCTAAACAACAAAATCCGCGGCCGAGATTTTCCAGTTTCGTTTTTTCTGTTAATTTTGTTCTCGAACTCTTCGGTCCGAAGCCATGCTCCCCTTCGAGAAAAATCCCCGTGCTGTACGTTCGCCCTTCGGATGCGAAAGGGTGACACGTGCCCGGAACTACAAAGCCCTCCGCTCAGAAGAATCACAACGGATACCCCGCGACGTCTTCGTTTTGCCCGAATCTCCTCAATCCGGGCCTGGGGTGTTTTGTCCCTGTGCAACCCGAACAAGCAGGCTTCGCTTCCGGACAACGCCCAACGGCTTCGCCGGGCCGGCGAGGATTATATAAATCGGCAGAGGATTATATAAAGTTGCGTATGGACGGAACCGGCCCGGCGGCATTGCAGCCACTCTCCAACCGCATCCATAGACTTTCGCGACAGACAATACCTTGTAACTAAAAATCCCCAAAGAGATGAAAGCAAAAAAGATTCCAACCCTTCTCCTGCTCGCCTCGCTGACCCTGGCGGCCTGCAAGTACGATGACTCCGAGCTCTGGGAGCAGGTCAATCAGATCAATCAGAACACCGAAGAACTGGCCGCCCAGGCCGCGCGCCTCGCCGCCCTCGAGACCTGGCAGAAGCAGACGAACCAAAGCATCGCAGCCATACAGGAGCTGCTGAACACAACGGACCTGATTACCGAAGTCAGCGCTGCGACGGAGGGCGGCGAGACGGTGGGCTACACCATCTCCTTCCGGCACTCCGACCCCATCACCATCTATAATGGTGCGAAGGGGACCGACGGTCAAACGCCGCAGATAGGCCTGACGCAGGCTGAAGACGGCAACTGGTACTGGACACTGAACGGCGAGCTCCTGACCGACGCCGATAACAACCCCATCCGCGCCAACGGGCAGGACGGAGCCACAGGCCCCGAAGGCCAGCCCGGTGCAGACGGCACTTCCGCCCCCACGCCGCAAATCCTGCTGGGCAGCAGCATTACAAGCGGAACCGTCCAGACCGATAACGGACAAATAGTCGACGACGCCTGGTACCTGAGCGTGGACGGCGGCGCGACATGGTACCGCGTCAGCGGCACGGATGGTGCGGATGGCGAAGACGGCAACACCTGGTTCTCCGAAGCGCCCAGAAAGGAAGGGAACTACTACATCTTCACCCTGGCTACGGGCGGATCTTTCCGCGTGGCGGCCTACCAGCCCTTCTGCATCCTGGCCGAGGGCGAAACCCTCGAGAGCTTCGACAACGCCGCGGTGTGGGTCGACGAAGCGACCACCCTCTACCTCTCTATCGGTGAGGAGATCGAATATAGCAGCATCGTGGCGCAAGCAACGCCCTTGGACAACAACGCCGTGCTGACCCGCGCCGACGCCGGCGGCTGGAGCGCCAAGGTTGCGAAAGATGCAGCGACGGGCAGCGTCACCGTCACCGTGACGCCGAGTGACGTGGGCTGCGCCCTGCTCGACGTCTCCCTAATTCTCAGGGACGGCGGCAAGCTGACGGCTTCGCGACTGCTGGCCAATGGCTACATCTACGACTCCGGCACCAACACCTACATGGTCCACTCCGTCGACGGGCTGCTGGCATGGAACGAAGTCGCACGGAGCGACCTCTCCACCAACTGCACCCTCGAAGCCGACATCAACCTGACAGGCAAGGAGTGGACGCCGGTAGGCACTTTTAGCTCCTACAACGGCACCTTCGATGGCGGCAACCATACCATCACGGGGCTGACCGTCAACCAGCCTGAAACAAACAATGTGGGGCTGATTGGCTTTCTCGGCTCCGGCGGCAAGGTGCAGAACCTGACGCTGGAGAGAGTGAACATAACAGGTGCCAACTATGTCGGCGGCGTGGTGGGAGACAACTACTACGGCATCGTGACCGCCTGCAACGTCTCGGGCAGCATCTCCGGCCAATCCTCTGTCGGCGGCGTGGCGGGATACAACTACTCCGGCAGCGTGACCACCTGCGACTACGCGGGCAGCATCTCCGGCCAATCCAATATCGGCGGCGTGGCGGGAAGCAACTACGGTATCATGACCGACTGCTACGCCATGGGAGATGTCTCGGGAACTGACTCCTCTGTCGGCGGCGTGGTGGGAAGCAACACCGTCGGCGGCATCGTGACCGCCTGCTACCACGCCTCGGGCAGCATCTCCGGCCAATCCAATGTCGGCGGCGTGGCGGGACAGAACGACTCCAGCATCGTGACCGCCTGCTATCACGCCTCGGGCAGCATCTCCGGCCAATCCAATGTCGGCGGCGTGGTGGGATACAACAGCAACAGCACCGTGGCCGCCTGCTACTGGAGCGACTATACAGGCAATGGTATCGGCACCAATGAGGATATCGGAGAAACCACGCAGGAAACCACGCAGGTGGACGGCTCGACCGTCACCTGGCAGACGGCCGTTGATGGCATGAACAGCGCCATCGCAACGTGGAACGAAGAGAATCCCGACAGAACGTGCGACTGGCGTTACGGACTCGGCGACGACGGCCTACCCACGCTGGTGAAGGAGTAGCAAAAACCGTCGGGCGGGAAAAAGTTCCGCCCGCAACGGAAGATAACCGAAGTATAACCCCAATAAAGAAAGGAACTCCCATTCCGGGCGGGAGCATTGTGCCCGGTAACATCATACAGACACCGCAGCCCGCTACCGCAAGGTCAGTGGGCTGTATTTCTTACACCTGCGCACCAAGATAGCGGCAGTTGCTTTTTTCTGAAAAAACGATTACTTTTAGGTCGTAAAAGAGCACAAGGCAAGCAAGATGTAATTCGATGCGATTGTGAAGACACCTAATCGGTGGACAACGTTTTGTAATTCCGTATCTTGCTGATAATCTTCCTGGTACGCGTAAATGTTCATTTCCCCTACGCACCGCAAACAAGGGTGTAAATCAAGTAGTTACGAGATTTACACCTTTTTTTACACCCAAAAATCAAGCCGCCCTATTTCCCTTTTCGAATCGAATTTCAAGGTTCAATCACCCCAAATGGACGCTACTTTATCGAAAAGAATAAAATAGTGAACAATCGGGGTGGGAAAAACCGCCCCGACTATCGAATGATTTTTATCGGCTATGCCGGTCAAACATCATTTCCACGTCATTGTACCATTATCTACTTAGATTGTTAGAAAGCGATACGAAAAAAATAACAGATCGTTTCATAACACAAAGTTTTAAAATGGTTAATAGTTAATTTATGGTGCTTACCTGCATTTACCAATATCCATGCACCGTCGAAATCCATAAACAAGAAGGGGCGTGTCACCGAAATGCAACCGCTGCCGACGTCCAGCCCAGGACCGTGCATCGGGGAGGGGCAACCCGATGCGTGAACCGGCTGCAACAGACGAAAAGCGCTCCGTCCCCTGCGGGACGGGGCGCTTTTTCGGAAAGCCGTATGGCTGGTTGACCCGGCAGGGATTACCGACTCTTACCCGTCGGCGGCTGCGGATCCTCCGGCAGGCGGATGATCTGGTTCGGGGAGGTCTGCATGCGGACAATTCGTCCGTCGAGGGGGGGGGAAAAAAAAAACAGAGTTGCAGCTCCCCTCCCTTTTCAGACCGGATCTCCACCGACACGACGCGTCCGTCGCGTTTTTCGGCACTCACCAGGAAGGTCCCCTGCGCCCGGAGGTTGCGGAACGAGACATCCTGCCACGAGTCCGGTACGGCCGGGAAGACCCGGATGATCCCCGTATGGCTCTGCAAGAGCATCCCTGCACGCCGGCGGCAAAGGCGAAGTTCCCCTCCAGCGTAAAGGGCCGGTAATCGTAATCCGATTTCCCGCGGCCCGACTGATCGCCATTGGCATGGAACGTATTGGGCAGGCAGAAGCTTTCGGCAAAATCCCGCAAGGCCCGAGCTGCCCCCTCGCCGTCGTGGATGCGTGCCTTCATGTTGGCAAACCAGGCATAGGAGTAACCCGTCCACCAGTGCGGTCCGCACGCTTCGAGTTTGGCAACGGTCGCCTCGATGATCGCGCGCTCCCGGCCGCCGTTCCCCCAGTTGAGCAGCCCCAGCGGGTGGATGGCCATGGCATGCGAGAAGTGACGGTGCGAACTCTCGTAGGGGAATCCCTCGGCAATGCAGAGCGCACCAGCGACGAGGTGATGCTCCACACCCCCGTCGGACGCAGGTTCCACAGGTCAACCCGATCGAGCGACATGCGCACCATGCTGTCCTGCTCCCAGACCAGACTGCCGAGCGTTGCATTGCCGAGCGGAATGGCCTCGTCCCAAGAGTGTGCCAGATCGTCAAAGACCAGATCGCTCGCTTCGGGAGAGAGCTGCCAGTCCGGATTGCCGGTATGCGCACAGGCTCCCGAAAGCAGAGCCGTCAGGGCGGAAACATCCCATACGAAATGTCTTGCACTCATTGGTTATTCGTATTGAAATGTTTGAACAGCAATGGTTTGTCGCACTTCTTGCCGTTGACATACGGATAGATCTCCACACCCGTCTCATGGCCCGTCATCGGCAGATTCGGCCGACTCAGAAGGAAGGTGACCGTATCGCAGGCTCCCGGTGCCAGGTCCACCGGCCGGCACGTCAGCACCGTATCCAGTCCCGCGGGAATCTCGAACGTTACGCGGGCCCGATGGCGGAGTGTCGATGCCACACGAAGCCGGACGCGGCCCCGTTCTCCTTCGCGGAAGGGATTGAAAACCAGCACCTCGTGGCTCATGCGGAGCCCCTGTCCAAAGATATAGGGAGCATCCTCCTCGATCGAATGCGGCTTGGGCTTGACACGCCCCTTCACCATGACACTCAGATAGCGGTACGGCGGCGCAATCGGTCTGCCGTTCCCGTAGAAGACCTGAACTCCTCCATGAAGCGCCCGGAAACTCCGGCGGGATTATAGACCGCCTGAACCTCGACCTCACCGCCCGCTTCGACCGGTGTCCGCGCGGCCTGAGCATTCAGGCAGACACACCGCGTGGCCGTCGTATAGGGAACAATCCGTTCGGAGGTCGTATTCTTGATCTTCAGTACAAACGAAACAGGCCCTTTGGCCTCCTTGATGGTCCCCAGATCCGCCTCGACCTCCGGACTGCACGTGTAGGCCTTCGGTTTCTTCTCTCCACCACAGGCCGTCAGCAGAAAAACGGGCAGGACGACGGCCCAAAACACGATTTTTCGAATCCTCATCATTTATCCAGATCACTGTCGGTCAATCCACTCACCGTATCGTCATAGAGGCCGAAGCCATTAAGTACCGGGCAGGCCAGCAAACCCGTGATGCTGAGCTTCACGGCGACGGCGCTGACACGGTTCGTCAGCAGAATGCGCTTGTGGCCGATGGTCGTACCGCTTTTGAGTTTCGTGATGGCAATGGCATACGCCTCACCCGGCGCAAGGCCCGTCACCTCGCCGCTTACACGCGGCTGGTCCTCCTCCTTCGCACAGAAGCCCGCAAGCCAGGCCAGGGCCACCCATGCTGTAACTGTTATGAATCGTTTTATGCTCATGATTTCAAGAATAAAAAAGGGGCGCGGCACATAGATCGGCACCACTCCCCTCGTTCATCTCAGACGGGTTCGATTAGTCCCAAACAATATTCTCCGTATTGTCGAAGATGACGTTATCCGTCGCACTGTCATTATCGTTGTGCGTCGACCTGGTAAAGTCGATATCCTCGTAACGCTCGGTCTTATCGTAGACGGTGGTTCCCGAAATCGTCTCTTCCGGAAGCGACTCTTCCACCGGATCATCATCGCCCTTGCACGAAACAAGAGACATCGTTGCCAAGACAGCGATCGAGAAAATCTTGAACAGTCTCATTTTATCTGTTCAAATAGTTCGCAAGTAGATTCCATGGAAAATGACGGAACGAACTCTTACTGCGAGCAGCGGTTGTTCTCATCCTTAAGCCAGGCGTCCTCAGCTGCCGAACTCTTGTCATACACCTCGTTCGTACCGTCACCATCTCTGTCGGCCATGCATTTCGACCAGTCAAGGTCATAGCCCGATCCGGTCGTGGCACTATTGTGGAACACGTGGCCTTCGCCTTCGTCCATCTTCCAGTAGCACTTCAGACCCTCGGATGCGGTATTGACGGCGCACAGTCCCGAACGGATCTCCGTGGCGGAGAGGGCCCGATCCCATACGCGAATCTCGCAGATGCGGGTATCGAACCACTGAGACGAGTCATATCCGCCCCACGACATACCCAACTCGAGCTGCGCAAAATTGATCAGCGAACTGGTCTCCGATGAACTCGTATCTTCAACACCGTTGACATACAGACGGGCGGTGGAGCCGTCGAACGTTACCGAAAGCAGGTACCACTTGTTGTTCTCGAAGACCGTATTGGAGATCAGCTCTCCCGTTACGGGCATCTTCACCTGAAGACGGTTGCAGGTACGGTTGTTCTCACCCTCGACATTTGTCTTTTCGTTGAAGCGGAACAGGGCACTGAGAGAACCGTCTGCCTGCGCAAACGTCATCAAACGCTCAGGATTGTCCCCGCTGCTTGAATTCATATTGTGAGGATAGAACTTCACCTCATACGTATAGGTGGTCAGACCGATCGGCTCGTCGAACACACTCAAGCCGGAAAGCTGACCCGAATTGCCCATGTAGAACGACCAGAAGTCGAACGTGCGGGTAAGACGGACGATAATGGTTCGCGATGCGTCGACAACCTCGCTGTCTGCTCCCGATACGGAAGTGATGGAGACAGCCACGGCAAATGTCGCACCCGGATCCAGATTGCTTACATCCTTGATAATGATATCCGTGGAGTTGGAGATGGCCGAGCCCTTCTGGATCGTCACCGTATTGCTGCTCAGTGCGACATACTCCGACGGTACGGGCTCATATACGGTCCCGTGCGTTTCGTTGTAGGCCTCAAGCGCCTCGTCCGAGATGGCAAGGCCGATCGTCAGATCCGATTTGACCTTCGACGCTGCCGAAACCGAAATCGCACACGTGGAATTGGGCTGGTCGACCGTCATGGTCGTTACCGCATTGTCGTCCGTTCCCGTCATGTACAGATAGCTCGTATCTCCATTCATCGGTTGGTAGGTGTCACATCCCGTGACCGACATGGCCAATACGGCCAGTACCGAAGGCAGATATGATTTATGTATTCTCATGATTGCTTATGGTTTTAAGTTGCCTGTTAAGAATTACTCTCCTTCCTCGACCACCGGCTCGTTCGCGATCTGGATGCATCGGCGCAGGTTGTAATACGGGCCCTTGACGAAATAGTAGTCTCCGTCGAGGTAGAAGCCGCCGAAACCGCGGTAACGCGTCTGCGACAGACGGGCGTAAGCCTCCAGCGAGTACATCACGCTTCCATCGGGCGCAGGATCACTCCACTTGTTACCGCCGTTCGACTTGTTCGAACCCTGGTTCCACTGCTCGCAGAGGACAATCATGTCCTCGGTGAAGCCCGACGGAGCGCTCAGACGGCTGTTGCTCGTAATGCCCGTCTGCGCGGAATAGGCCTGGCGAACCAGGAAATTGATGTTGTTCCTGATATCTCCGCTGGGAGCGCCGCTAAAATAGTCCACGATGAGCAGCATGTCCGGATTCTCGCTGTTGGGGCCGATGTATTTGTTGGCCTCCTGGATAGTCCAGGTACAGCGCTACTGGCTCCACCCTTCGAAGTCGAAGTCCACACCGTCGATGTTGCGGTCGATGGCCTTCTGGGCCCACCACTTTCCGTAGGCACGGAAGCACGTCTCACTCTGGTCGGAGTTCATGTCGTAATCCACGTACTGTCCTTCGTTCGGATAATCAATCGTAAAGACGTGACCATAGTTCGACATGTCGGCATGGGCCACAAACTTGATACCCTTCTTCTCCCGGCAATACTGCATGTCCGCATAGGCCTGCGGAGCGTAGTCGTAACCATCGGGGGAGTAAGCATCCGTCTCGGTGCCCATCGGCACGCCCATCCACAGGTTGACAACATCCATACTGTCGGGAAGCGAGATCAGACGGTCGCCGATCGACGTGTAGTCCTTGTTCAGATTGGACGAGCCCTCCAGCGGTGCATATGCTGCGTGATACATATACGAAATCGGATGATCAGTCTTCTTCCAGGCCTGCAGATTCTCGTAATAGGATTCGGGCAGGACCTCATTCCCCGGTGAGGCGATCTTCTGAACCTCGATCGGCTCCTCGTCGGTACACGAGGCTAAGGTTGCTATACAGCAGGCGATTGCAAAAAATATTGGCTTTTTCATAATTAGTTTCTAGTTTTTTTGTCCCACCAGAGTTTTGTACCGCCATTGTCGGCTCCGTCAAGAGCGGTAAGAGCCGTAGCAATACCGGCTGCATTGTTCGTGTACTCGGCTACGGGATATTGCGCACGGCGGATCTGAAGGTCGGTATCAACGGTTCCGTTGCTACGGTTGTTGACCACCGTAAGCAGTCCGGGATAACCCGTACGACGGTATTCGGCCCACGCCTCGCATCCGTTCGGGAAGAGCGCCAGCCATTTCTGCGTCATGATACGCTCCAGCTTGACCTCGGTCGAGGCGTCGTCATCCCATGCGATCGTGATCGCAGAGGGGGCTGCCGTTCCGTTGTTGGCTACGTTGTCCACGAAGGCCGCAGGGGTCGACGTGTCGTCTCTCAGATATTCGGTGGCACTTCCGGCTCCCCACTCGTCGAACGATGCCGTAACGCCCTTCTCATAGCAGGTCTGAACATTCTCCGAAGACCAGTTGCGCAACGCAATCTCGGCGCGCAGGAACCATACTTCGGCGGCATTCATCCACGTCAGGTGGTAGTTCTCTCCGGCAGGCGCCGATACCAGGCCCGACGGATTCCGGTAGTCGGTCCACGAGGTCGTAATAATGCCGTTGCGGACTCCGTGCAGTTCGCCGTCCTCCGCGGCTTTCGCATACTTGAACTTGCGCGGGTCATTGTAGCCGTTCAGGTAGCAGTCCATCGAGGCGCCCATCTGGCAGTCGCCGTTGTTCATGCTGACGTTGATCTGATAGACCGGATGGTGGGGAATCGACGCGATGAGCGCATTCTGGCTGTTATCCTCGATGAGCCCCATCGAATGCGTGAGCGATTTCTGAATCTCGGCCTGCGCCAGCGTCTCGTCCGCATAGCAAATACGCATGGCCAGACGAAGACGAAGCGAGTTGGCAAAACGAAGCCACTTGCTGACGTCGCCGCCATACACCAGGTCAATATCGGAAAGAAGCGTCTTATTGCCGGCATTGTAGTAGTCCGTAAGCACGTCGATCGCATCATCCAGCTCCGTGAAGAAGGCATTGTAGACCTCCTGCTGCGAGTCGTATTTCGGCGTAATGGTCGTGCCGACCTCGCTGTAGGGAATCGGGCCGTAATAGTCCGCAACCTGATGCATCGAGGCCACCTTGATGATGTTGGCCAGGGCCATCACCTGCGTACGACCGGCCTCTTCGGCAATCTGGCGAAGCTCGCTCCAGGCGTTCATCGTGTCGGCATACTTGAAGTCGAAGAGGGCCGCACACCACTGGTCGATAAGGCTGTAACTGCCGTTATGTACACCATTGTTCCACGTACCGGTCGGTGCAAAGTAACCGGCCCACGTGTCGGCGCACAGGTTGTAGGCGATCTGATAGTCCGAATCCAGATGCGTACCGTCGTTGTACAGGATGACCGAACGCTCCATCTGCGTAATGTAGGCCTTCAGGAAGCCGTCATCCGCAAGCATCTGATCGTACGTTGCTTCATAACTGTTGGTGTTGTACTCGACAAACTTGTCCTCGCAGGAGGTCAGGACCGTGCAAAGCAGCGTTGCCAGTGTCGCACCTTTTAATATATTGCTGTTCATATTGCGCTGCAATTAAAATTTTAACTTGAGAGAGAAGCCGATGTTGCGAGTCGAAGGCTGCATGAAGTAGTCGATGCCCTGGTCGTAGGTTCCGGTGCTCGAGGTGATCTCGGGATCGAACGGAGCCTTGTTGAAGAGCATGAGCAGGTTGTGGCCTACCAGCGAGAGGTTGAGACCCTTGCACCACTTGCACCATTTCTGAACGGGGAAGTCGTATCCCAGCGACAGCTCGGCCAGTCGGATATTCGTGGCATCATAGACGTACATCGACATGGCACCCGTACCCGTACCGTCGGATCCGATGGTCTGGTAGTAGCCCTTCACGTCGCTGATGCGCATGCCGCCCAGCTCGACGTAACCGCGGTCGCGGGCCTCGGCCGTGGCGGCCGATACGCCGTAGTAATCCATCACGGCCTGGGTCTTCGATACGACGATACCGCCGATGCGCGCGTTGAAGAGGAAGTTCAGATTGAAGCCCTTCCAGCGGAAGTTGTTACCCCACGAAAGCAGTGCATCCGGATTCGTGTCGCCGGCATAGATGTAACCGGCGTCGCTGCTGTCTACGGAGATGCCGCCCGTTCCGTTCTGAATTCTGAATGAGGGCCCCGGTCGTCGGGTCCGTCTTGATGGAGGTCACGTAGAGAGCGCCCATCGATCCGCCCTCGTAGATCACGGTCTTGACGCCGGTCTTGCTCGAGGGTTCGAGTTTGTCGATGGAATAGGTGCCCAGTCCGGGGAAGTTGAACTCCTTGACGAGTTCCGTCACGACGTTCTTGTTGTGCGATGCCGTTGCGTAGGTCTCCCAGTGCAGGTTGCCGAAGGTGTTGTTGTAGCGGACGCTCAACTCAACACCGCTGTTCTGTACGTTACCGGCATTGGCGATGATCGACGACCACCTCGACGACGAGGGAAGCGAGAAGGTGAAGAACTGATTGAAGGTCTTCGAACGGTAGTAGGTAGCCGACAGGCGCAGGTGGCTGTCGAAGAGGTGAATGTTGGTTCCGACCTCCAGCGACTTGGTGCGCTCCGGTTTCAGGTCGGTCCACTGATAACGCGTCTTCGTGGTCACGTTGCCATCCTTGATCTGGTAGGTCGGGATGGTGAGGTGGGCCTCGGGCGAGTTACCGACCTCCGAATACGAAACCCAAACCTTCCAGTAGGGAAGCGTCTTGCTCTTCAGCATGGGAAGGAACTCGGTCACAATGCCCGAAAGACCGGCCGAATAGTAGAAGAACGGGTTGTTGTCCGATGCGGCAAAGGTCGACGCCCAGTCGAAACGCCCCGTCAAATCGAGATAAACCATGCTCTTGTAACCGACCTGCGTATTGACAAAGGCGGCGATATTCTCCTTCGTATATCCTTCCTGCGTCAGACTCGTTTCGGCATGCTTGCGATCGATGTTGTCGTAGGTAAACAGATTGGCCACCGAGGCGAGTTTTCCGCCGACATACGCCGTCTCGTAATTCAGGTAGTCGACATTACCGCCGGCTACGGCCGACCACGAAATCTGACGGTCCGATCCGAAATACTTGTTGATGTTGAGCAGAACCTCACCGTATTTCTGCGTGGTCTCGTTCGTGCTGCGGCTGTAGAAACCATATTTCGAAGCAAAGAGGTCGATGGTTCCCGCATTGAAACGACGCTCGTGCTGCTCCGTATTGCGGTCGTACTTGCCGCGTACCGACAGATTGATACCCTTGGCAAGTTCGTAGCTCAACTGAACGGTTCCCGAGAAACGGTGCTTGTCGTTGTTGTACTTCTGTGCGTCGGTGATCCAGTAGGGGTTCTGCATCGACATGTTGTTGTCGTAGGGCCAGTACTGGGTCTCAAGGTTGCGCTCGGCATCGTAACGCTTGTAGACCAGGAGCCGCGAGAAGTCGTCGCCGGCCGGGAACAGGTATACGGGGACTACCGGGTTCATGTACTGTCCCTGCGAGATCATGTTCTGCTCCTTGATGTTCGAGTAGGTCAGGCTGATGTCCAGCTTCAGCTTGTCATGGAGCATGTTGGTCGTGTTGCGCACCGAGGCGTTGTACTTGTCGACGTCGTTGTTGCGGATGATACCGCTGGCATTGGTCGCCGACAGCGAGGCGTAGATCTGGTTCTTGTCGTTACCCGACGAGAGGCTGATCGAATTGCTCTCGATGATACCGGTCTTGAAGAAGCGACGGGGATCGTAGTCCGAAGGCGTATCCAGCTTGGCTCCCCAGCTCTGGTACGAACCCTCTTCCGTGGCGCCGTAGGTGTTCTGGAACGACGGCATCACGTAGGCTCGCGAAAACTCCGTCGTATTCGAATAATTGACCGTAAGCTTCTCGGCGGCTCCCTTCTTCGTGTTGATGATCACAACACCGTTGGCGGCCGATGCACCATAGAGCGCGGCGGCCGAAGGTCCGCTCAGCACCGAAATGCTCTCAATGTCGTCCGGGTTGATCGAGCTCAGGATGTCTCCCGTCTGACCGGCTCCTTCATAGAGTCCCTGGGGCTGTTCGGCCGTGACGTTCGCCATCGGAATACCGTCGATGACGTAGAGCGCGTTGTTGTTATTGGAAAGTGATTTGGTTCCTCGCATGACGATCGAGGAGGTCTTCAGGGTGACATTGATAACGTTCCGACCGTTGATCGGTTCGACCACGTTATTCATGCCGATGAAAGAGTAGACCAGATTCACGGCCGACTCAGGCACCGAAATCGAATAGTTTCCATTTGCGTCGGAAATCGCTCCGATGGAGGCGTTTTCCTCGACAAATACGGCAGCACCTACAAGAGGATTCCCCGTTTCATCTTTAACCGTTCCCGTGACGGTTCGGTTCTGGGCAAAGCCTGAACTGCCTGCCAACAGAAGGGCCGCAATGAAGGCGAGCACGCCCCCTCGTGAAGCTAAAGCGTTGATTTTGAATAAATAGACCCATAATCAGAATGTTGGTTAATAAATAAGTTATAGGTTATGAATCGGGTAGTCACAGCAAGGGTTTTCCCCATCGAAAGATCGCCATCTTACTGTATACCTGATACAAAATTACATAAAATTAGGTAATTCATAGAAAATGTTCATTTTTACGCTAACTATCCCGGTGTTCTGACGCCCGGACGGATCCGGATCATTCCCGGATCCGTCCAGACGAGGAAGCAACGGATGCGTAATTGTCTATTTTACAACGAGTGACAGTTCTCCGACAGATACCGTCTCAGCCAAATTCGAACGCAAAGGCGTGACTCGGATCCAGCGAGCGTTCAACATCGACTTATGGCGTAAAATACGCATAGTAGGATTATTGACGATATTGTCGACCTGTGCTCCATCGGTAACCGTCGTCCATGACTCGCCATCCGGGCCGACCTCCAACCGGTACTCCATCATGCAGCCGCCGCGACCGCCCTCGGCCGGCGTATAGGCAATTCCCAGGAACTCCCGTTCACGCCCCAGATCAACCGTCACCGAAGGGAAGCGCCCCGTCTTGTCGGCCGAAAGAATCACACTGTGCGACTCGTCCCAAAGGCCGTCAACCGCAGCCTCGGCCCCCTGCGGAGCCACGACTCGGAAGCCGTCGGCCATACAGAGACGGTCGTCTGCGGCAGTCGGTTCGTCGCTGTGCATGATGCGGTCGAGATAGAGCCCGAAACCGTTGAGCAGCGGGCAGGCAAGGGAGCCGGTGATGCGGATGCGGACCGCGTCGGTCTGCGTCTCGTCGACCAACAGGATCCGCTTGTAGCCGATCGTCGTGGCCGTGGCGATGACGTTCCAGTTCCCGGCCGCATCGCGGGCCTCCACCTCAAAGGATTTCACCCGCTGGCCGAGGGGTATATACTCCTGCAGCAGCACCCGGTTGAAACGCTTCACGCCGTCCAGATGGAAGGTCAGCACGGCCTCCGTCACGCCGTCCAGGGCGGCCCAACAGGTGTCGTAATCCGTGTCGAGCATTTGCGAGGCGGCGTATTTCCGGCCGCGCGTGGTCGAGGCCTCGGCCTTGGCTCCGGCAGCCAGATTGACCGAGAAGATTGTATCGAGGGCGGCCCGGAACTCCATCAGACGGATCGAATCCACCGCCGGAATCAGTCCGCGCGTATCGGCCGGAACATTCAGCAGAAGCAGCGAATTGCGCCCTACGCTCGAATAGTAAAGATCCAGCAGATTGGAGAGGCTCCGTACGCGCGAAGTCTCCTCCTCACGCCAGAACCATCCCGGACGGATCGACACGTCCGTCTCCGAAGGGATCCAGCAGGCTCCGTCCGGATCCCCCTCGCCCAGGTAAGTCTCGAAATCTCCGGGCAGGACCCCGCGGTTGGCTCCGTGGAGCTCCGGCGTGAAGGTCGACCAACTGGTCTCGCCGGCCTTCCCCGCCTCGTTGCCGACCCAGCGGCAGCCGGGGCCGATGTTGCTGAAGATGATTGCCTGAGGCTGGTTGGCAAACACGTGTTCGTTGAAGGCTTCCCAGTCGTAGACCTGCCGTTTGCCGTTGGGGCCCTCGCCGCAGGCTCCGTCGAACCACTGCTCGAAGACTGGTCCGTACTGGCTCAGCGAACTGTCCAGCGCATCCGTAAAGACCTTGTTGTAGGCATCGGTCCCGTAGGCGGGATGGTTGCGGTCCCACGGCGAAAGGTAGATGCCGAATTTCAGACCGTACTCCCGGCAGGCATCCGACAACTCACGCAGCACGTCCCCCTTGCCGTTGCGCCACGCGCTCTGTGCCACCGTGTGGGTGCTGGTCGGGTTGGGCCAGAGGCTGAATCCATCGTGGTGCTTGGCCGTGATGATGATGCCCTTGAAGCCGGCCGCCTTGGCCGTACGGGCCCACTGCCGGCAATCGAGCGACGTAGGGTTGAACAGATCGGTGCTCTCCTGGCCGTTGCCCCACTCCCGGCCGGAGAAAGTGTTGGGACCAAAGTGCACGAACATGTTGGTTTCCATCTTCTGCCACTCCACCTGAGCGGCCGACGGCACGGCTCCGTAGGGCGTCGGGGCATCTTCGGCACAGGAGGCTAAAAACGTCAGAACTGCCGCATAAAGCGCTGTCTTCTTCATTTTGAACTAATTATAAAGGTAAACGACCAATCTCTGTCATCCCAGACCGTGCGCGACTCCTCGGGACGGGCACCCCAACTGTCGTAGCCGCCCACGGCGTTGTGCGCCGCATCGAGGCAGACCTCCACGTAATTGCGCGGCGTGATGTCGCTGATATGGGTCTGGCGGCGGAGGCGGTTGGCCGCCTGGGCCGGATCATGCGGTTCGTCGGAGGTGTAGTTCGGCCACTGGTAGTCGCACTGCACGGCGTCCTCCGCATCGAAATCCTCCACGCTGTTGCGCAGGGCATTGAACTCGAAGGGGGCGCCGACGGCCGTGAAGCGCAGACCTCCCGCCTCCAGGAAGCTGCAGTCGATATGGTGGCCGTTCTCCTGAGGCCGTACATAGGGGAAGTACTCTGCCGAAGCGGTGCTCTCGTAGAGGCCCAGACGCGCCGAACTGAAGCGGTCGCGGTAGTTCTCGTGGGGCCCG
The DNA here is from genome assembly GCF_944320325.1 of Alistipes megaguti. Classification (NCBI taxonomy): domain Bacteria; kingdom Pseudomonadati; phylum Bacteroidota; class Bacteroidia; order Bacteroidales; family Rikenellaceae; genus Alistipes; species Alistipes megaguti. The sequence continues at coordinate 49,958 of NZ_CALUHA010000015.1, read as the reverse complement.
CGGGCAAAATAGCGGATCGGGTCCGGAACCGGCTCGCCGTCGAGCAGCGGAACCCGCAGCCGAAGACCCACGCGCGGGATATCCATCCGGGACTCGGAGGGGGCGCAGGCGAGCGTTGCCGAGACCTCGACCGCGGCATCCGGACGGACGGTATAGACAACCGTATAGCGATGTGCTCCGACGGGATAGACGGCCGTGAGCACGACCCTGTCACCGTTTCGTTTCACACGCCAGGTGCATCGCTCGGGGTGTTGTCCAGCCTCTTTCCAGAGTTGCGACCGGGCCGGTTGTCCGTTGCCGTAATCGTTGTCCGTGGGGCCGCGCCAGAAGTTGGGCCGGATGCCGAAGTCCGGGGCGAGTTTCTCCACACCGTCGAATGCAAGCGACGTGACGACGCCCTTTTCGAAGCGGAAATCCACCCGATCGCCGTGGATCCGCACACTGCCATCACTCTTCTTGACCTGAAGGCGCTCCTTGACGGGTGCGGCCGGAGCCTTCGCCGGCGTGTTGTCCTCACGCAGAACGAGCTGCTCGGTAGCCAGCAGCGTGCCGCAATCGAGAAGCGGCTCCTGCCGCGAGGTACGCACGTCGAGATTCAGGCACAACAGCCCTTCCTGCGGCAGGCTGTCGGGCTTCGGGATGCGGATGGTCTGCGACTGTTGGGCTGTGGCCGAAAGCGGGAAGGTACGGACAAGAAGTTCGCGGCTCAGGCCCTCGCGCGGAGAAGAGCAGACCACCCGGGCCTCCAGCTCCAGTCCGTCGAGTGTCCGGAAATAGAAGCGGTTCCGGACGTCGAGCACCCACTCCCGGGCGTTCTCCTCCGCAAGGGTCATCTCGACGTTCTGGTAGACGTGGCGCACCTCGAAGGCTCCCGGATGGAACCGTCGGTCGGGCAGGACGAGTCCGTTGCAGAGGAAGTTGTTGTCGCTCGGCGTATTCTTGCCGTAGTCACCGCCGTAGGCCCAGAAGAAGCGTCCGTCGGCACGCCGGGCCGCCAGCGCCTGGTCCACCCAGTCCCAGATGAAGCCCCCCTGCAGGTTGGGATACCGGTAGATGGACTTCCACTGCAGATCGAGCGACCCGGTCGAATTGCCCATCGCATGGGCATATTCGGAGGGGACGACCGGACGGTCGGAACCCTCCTCCCCCATGCGGCGGAACCACTCCGCGCCGGGATACTGCGGTACAAGCATGTCGGTGTTCCACTCGAACTCGGCCCGTTCGTAGCAGACCGGGCGGTTCATACCCTGCTTCTCGCGGGCCTTGATCACCTCGTAGAGGCGGTAGAAATTGTAGCCGTTGCCACCCTCGTTGCCCAGCGAAAGAATCGTCACGCACGGATAGTTCCGTACGCGTTCGTACATGTTCAGCTCGCGATAGAGGTGGTTGCCGTACCACTCCGGGGCATTGCCGAGTGTCCGGGTCAGTTCGTAGCCCATGCCGTGGGACTCGATGTTGGCCTCGGAGTAGACGTAAAAGCCCAGGCTGTCGCACAGTTCGTAAAATTCCCGCTGCTGGGGATAGTGCGCCGTGCGGATGGCATTGATATTGAGCATCTTCATGAGCTTCATGTCTTTCAGCAGCAGTTCGCGCGTGACGTAGTGGCCGGTCCAGGGGTCGTGTTCGTGGAGGTTGACGCCCTTGAACTTGACCGGCTGTCCGTTGACCAGGAAGACCGGGAAGGTGCGTCCCTGCTGCTCGATCGTCGTGATCTCGAAGCGGCGGAACCCAACCCGGAAGCGGGTCCACTCTTCATCGACCTTCATCAGCAGCGTGTAGAGGTTCGGAGTTTCGGCACTCCAGGGAAGAACCCGCTCCAGCGTCGCCGACAGTTCGAGGCTGTCGTCAAGCCGCTGCGGTTCGAATGCGGCCACCGTCCGCCCCTCGGGATCCAGCAGTTCGGCGCTGAAGCTGACCGGTTCGCGCGAGCGGAGTCGGAGTCGGAAATCGCCCGTATGCAGATCCTCCGCAAGGGTGGAGACCACCTCGAAATCGAACCCCGAATCGGTCGACTCCGTCGAAAGGTAGACCTCGCGTTCGATGCCCGAAATCCGCCAGAAATCCATGCACTCCAGGTAGGAACCCGTGCTCCAGCGGTAGACCTTCAGGCCGATCTCGTTGGTGCCGGCGTGCAGCAGCTTCGTGACATTGAAGCGGATCGGATCCTTCGAATCGTTGTTGTAGCCCACAAGAGTCCCGTTCACGTAATACTGGGCTCCGCCCTTCACACCGTCGAAGTTCAGGTAGATCTGGCGTCCCTGCCACGACGCGGGCACCTCGAACCGGTGGCGATAGACCCCCAGCGGATTCGGATCCGGCAACTCGGGCGGCGTGACGTCGCGACGCTTGAACTCATACACCGTATTGACGTAGATCGGCGTGCCGAATCCCTGGACCTCCCAGTTGCCCGGCACACGGATCGAACTCCAGCCCTCCGGCTCGGCAAAGATCCCTTCCGGGCAGTCGCGGCTGTCGTCGTAGTAGCGGAAATCCCATCGGCCGCACAGGTCGAGGTAGCAGGAGGAGCTGCGCACCGACCCGTTCAGGGCCTCCTGGCGCGTGGGGTGAAACACCAGTTCGGTGCGGGCGGTCTCACCGCCCTGTGTAAACAGATTGAGGTCTCTCCAGCACGGAAGTCCCTCCGGCGTCTGCGCCGTTGCGGCCGCAGAGGCAAAAATGGCGATTGTCAGTAAGCGGGTATTCATGGTCTGTCGTCCGGTGCACTGCCGAAATCCGTCGGCTCGGGGCTCATGGTGAATTCGAGCGTGGCTCCTGCCGAGAGCACGTCGTAGGGAATACAGGAGCGGGTCCAGGGTTGGCCGTTGACCTTCAGCGAGGCCACGTAGATGTTACGCGGTGAATTGTTCGACGCAATGATGCGCAGCGTACGCCCGTTGCCCACCTGAACCTCGGCCCGGCGTACGGCCGGACTGCCGATCAGAAAATCACCGCCGCACGGGTCCACCTGATAGAGACCCAGCGACGAGAGGATATACCAGGCACTCATCTGTCCGCAATCCTCGTTGCCGCAGACACCGGTCTGGTCGGCATAGTAAAGGTCCTTCAGAATATGGCGGACCTTCTCGGCGCACTTCCACTGCTTGCCTACGTAATTGTACAGGTAGGCGATGTGGTGGCTGGGTTCGTTGCCGTGGGCATACTGCCCCACAAGCCCCGTTACGTCCGACGCCGTGCTGCCCAGATCACCCTCGGTCACGAAAAACTCGTCCAGCCGGCGCGCAAAGGTCTGCTCACCGCCCAGCATCGCAATGCAGCCGTACACGTCGTGCGGCACGAGCCACGTATACTGCCAGGCATTACCTTCCGTGAAATCGCCCGTCATGTGGCTGACGTTGAAGGGGTCGAACGGACTCCTCCAGCTCAGGTCCGAGGCCCGGCCGCGCACGAATCCCGTTTCAGTATCGTAGTAGCAGTGATACGACTGGGCGCGGCGGGCAAAATATCCCGCCGTCAGCGTATCGCCCAGCACGGCGGCAACGCGCGACACGCCGGCATCGGCAATGGCATATTCAAGACCCTTCGAAACGGTCTCCGCCCCGGTACTCTTGTCATAGGGGCAGAATCCATACTTGCGGAGGTTGTCCATGTCGCGTTCGTCGCGGAGTGAAGAGGCCCGGAGTGCCTCGAGGGTGCCGAGGCTGTCGGCCACAAGTCCCTTGAGAAAGAGGTCGGAGAGGGCTATCACCCCGGGATTGCCGACCATGCAGTCGGTCTCGTTGCCCCACAGGTGCCAGACCGGAAGCTTGCCCTGCCGCCGGTAGATCCGGAGCATCGTAGAGGCCAACTCCCGGCAGAAGTCCGGCCGGATGAGCGTGAGCAGCGGGAACTGGGCCCGGTAGACGTCCCACAGCGAGAAGACACTGTATTCCGGCTCCGGATCCCCGACATCGCCGAATACGCTCGGATCGAACGAAGCATGGTACAAGGCCGTGTAGAAGACCTTCTCCTGCTCGGCATCGAGCCCCTTGATCTCGATGGCCGAGAGTGCCTTCCGCCACAGCTCGCGCGCCGAATGGTGGATGGCGTCGAAATCCTGCGCCCAGTCCGCTTCGCAGTGCAGGTTCTCCCCCGCCCCGGCACAACTCGAAGGCGAAAGTCCCACGCGCACCTCCAGCACCTTGTCGGCCGAGGTGTCGAAGAGCAGACGGGCGATCACACCGTTGTCCGACTCCATCGGCTGCCGGAGGCTGTCGGCATTGGCGATCGGCAGGCTGAACTCCGCCCGGAAGTAGAAACAGTGGTCCTGGGCCCAGCCCGTCGAGCGGCGCCACCCTTCGACCGTATGGTCGTCGACGAGGCGAAGCACACTGCCGGTCACGGCATCCCAACCCGTTCCCGTACGCAGGTCGACGAGAAGTCCGGTGCGGTCGGAGGTCACGGCATAGCGGTGAATGCCGGTTCGGGCGGTGGCCGTGAGATCGGCCCGGATGCCGTTCTCCGGCATCTCGAGGTGGTAATAGCCGGGAGCGACCCGCTCCTTCGAGTGGTCGAGACGGGTATGGGGCCGACCGCCTCCTCCGGAGTGCGGGCGCGAGGCGTCGAACGGGAAGAGCAGGATGTCGCCCCCCTCACCGATGCCGGTGCCGCTCAGTCGCGTATGGCTGAATCCCAGCACCACCGTATCGCTGTAATGATAGCCGGAGCACCAGTCCCAGCCCCGGTTGGGCTGATGCGGGCCCAGGCGCACCATTCCGAAGGGGACGTTCGCCCCGACGAAAACATGGCCATGTCCGCCCGCTCCGATATAGGGATCGACCTGTCGGCAGCGGTCCGAGGCCCGGCGGCAACCGGGAAGCATCAGCGTCAGGATTGCCGCCAGAGTCAAAAAGCTTCTGTGGTTCATATCGGTTACAATGTAAGTTTACCCTGAAGTCGGATATCCTCCGAGGAGGCTCCCACGGAGATGAGGAACTCGCCGGGCTCCACGACCCGCTGCATGCGGTTGTCCCAGAGCGCAAAGGCCTTTTCGTCCAGCGGGAAGCTCACCCGGCGGCTCTCTCCGGCGGGGATCGACACCCGGGTGAAGGCCCGCAACTGTTTCACGGGTCGGACGGTCGAGGCCACCTCGTCGGTCACGTAGAGCTGGGGAACCTCGTCTCCGGCCCGATCTCCCGTATTGGAGATCGTAAAACTTACCTCGGCGCAGGAGTCGCCCCGCTTCTCGATCGTCAGATCGGAGTATTCGAAGGTCGTATAGCTCAGTCCGTAGCCGAACTCGTAGAGCGGCGAGGAGGGGCACTCCACGTAGTCGTGACCGAGCGGGAAATGGCGGTTGTAGTAGACCGGAAGCTGGCCGACACTCCGTGGCACGCTGATCGGAAGCCGTCCGGCGGGATTGAAATCGCCCGAAAGCACGTCGGCCAGGGCGTGACCACCCTCCTGACCGGGGTACCACAGCGTAAGCAGCGCATCGGCATGCTCCCGCGCCCAGTCCTTGTCGAGCGGACGCCCCTCGATGTAGACCACCACGAGCGGTTTGCCGGTTGCCTCGAGCGCCTCAAGCAGGCGGTTCTGAAGCCCCAGCAGATCCAGTGTCGAGCGGTCGAAGCCCTCGCCGGCCTCCATGTCGCTGACCGATTCGCTGTCCGCTACGGCGGCTCCCGTGTCGATGTATTTGGTCCGAAAGTCCCGGGCGCTGGAGCCCCCCACGACGGCAACCACCACATCGGCGCGTCGGGCTGCAGCCACGGCCCGCGCGATCTCGTCGAAGGATTCATCCCGCACGGCACACCCCTTGACATACTCGACACACCCCGGGAAACGCGCCTCGAGACCTTCGCGCATGGTGACAATGCGGTCGGGATCCTGCGGGGCCGTATAGTCGCCCAGCTGGTTGTAGGTGTTGTCGGCATTCGGCCCGACGAGAGCGATGCGCATTCCCTCCTTCAGCGGAAGGATACCCCGGTTTTCAAGCAGGATGACACTCTCGTCGGCCAGACGGCGCGCCAGGGCGACATGCTTCGGGGTGCGGACCTGCGTGTCGGCAAGCGATTCGTCGATATAGGGGTGGTCGAAGAGGCCGAGCTGGAACTTGATGCGCAGGACGGCCGCAACGGCCTCGTCCAGCTCATCGCGACTGATCCGTCCGTCGGCGAGGCTCTCCTTCAGCAACGGATAGCAGTTGGCGCCCAGATCCACGTCGACTCCCGCCCGGAGGGCCAGTTCGGCCGCTTCGCGCCGGTCGGCGGCCACGTGGTGGCACTCGCACAGGCCGGTGATGCTCTCCAGATCGGAGACCACAAATCCGCCAAAGCCCCACTCCTCGCGAAGAATGCCCCGCAGAAGCCGCTCGTTGGCCGTACTGGGAACTCCGTCGATGGCGTTGTAGGAGGTCATCACCGAGAGCGCGCCGGAGCGGATGGCCGACTCGAAGGCCGGCAGAAAATTCTCCCGCAACTCGCGCTCGCCCACCTGCGAGGGATTGCCGTTATGTCCCCCCTCGGGAATGCCGTATGCCACGAAATGCTTGAGCGTGGAGATCACGCCCCGATCCCAGCCGTTGTGCAGCGGCGACGTCCCGCGCACCATGGCCGAAGCCATCTCCGAGGTCAGAAAGACATCCTCGCCATAGGTCTCCTCGACCCGCGACCAGCGCGGCTCGCGGGCTATGTCGATCACCGGTCCGTAGCCGATATGGCCGCCCTGTGCACGGAGTTCGGCGGCAATCGTGCGACCGGTCTGCTCGACGGCCTCCACATCCCACGTGGAGGCCATGCCGATGCTGGTCGGAAAGACCGTCGTGCCGATGGCCATGTGTCCGTGGGGAGCCTCCTCGGCCAGAATGACGGGGATGCCGAGTCGGCTGTGTTCGATGGCATAGCGCTGCAGTTCGTTGTAGGCCCGGGCGCTCAGTCGCGGATTCAGGCCCGTTTCGAGGGTCTTGCGCGTCCACGGATCGGCCCGGAACGTCGCCCACAGCATGCCGCCGTGCTGTTTGTCGATGAACTCCCGGTAGGCTTCGGAGACCGTCACGGTGCTGTCCGAAAGCTTTTCATACATGGGCCAGCCCAGCGGGCACAGAAGCTGTCCGATCTTCTCCTCGTCGGTCATGCGCGAAACAAGGTCCGAAACCCGCTTCTCCACCGGGAGATCCGGATTCCGATAGGCCGGTGTACAGGCTGTCGCGGTCAGCAGCGTGCCGGCAAGGATGGTTGCTACGCTCTTTATCATGGTTGGTTTTCGTTTTTGAGTAGACGATTTGCACCCCCCATCCCGAAATCCGACGGACATCCGGGCGAAAGGTGTGCGCAACGACTCCGCGCCGTGTGTCTGTCAAGGAGTGGCCGGTGCGGCAGCCGGCATCGGAGGCGTGCCGGAAAAGGCGGGGAAGCCGCCGGCCGCAGACGAGCGGAAGAAAAAAACCGGAGATAGCGCAAAAATGGCCGTTGCATCCCCACGGACGACATACCCGTAAGTCCGTATCCGTGAGTCGCGGAGCGATTTTCTGAGGCTGGATATGGCGTATTCAAGGGGGGGGGTAGTTTTAAGTTCAGGCAAAATTACAAATTTTATGTTTAAATTTGCACGGCTCCCCGGACCTTACGGTAAGGCCCGAAATCCATCCGTCGTTTTGCGCGCAAACCGCCTCCGAAAAGCTCGTTCCGGGCATCGGATTGCAGGGAGATTCAACGGGGAGTCCGGCCGCACGGAGGATGCGGATGACGGACCTGTCCGAGCGGGGCGATTCGGGTCGCAACGGGATCGATTCGGGTCTGCAGGCCTCTGAGACCGCGGTCGACCGTCGCCGGAGCCGATTCCCGGACAGGGTTCCGATCCGCAGATCCCCGGTCGTAGCCCCCGGATGAAAGTTCCGTCTGCCGGCTCCGACGGACAGAGCCGCACAACTTGCAACTGGAGTTTAATCCGAAAAACCAAAAAATACGCTAACTACCATTCCGTCGAATCGCAGACCCTTCACTCCGGGTCGTGCCGCAGCAGCGGAACCCCGGCTTTCAAAACACCTTCACCCATGCGCAAAACCCTCCTTACCCTACTGATCTCGGTCGTTCTGGCCTCAGGCTGCACGCAGACGGTCGAAACCCCGGCTCTGCTGCCCCTCCCCTCGCAGGTCTCCTCTCACACCTCGACCTACACGCTCCGCGACGGGTACGGCATCGACTGCCAAGACGCGAAACTGAATTTCATCGCCGACTACACTTCCCGGATGATTCACGATCTGACCGGTGTGAGCAGCTCCCCGGACGGGAAGGCGGAAGTGCGGCTCACCCTGACCTCCGACTCCCTACAGTCGGAGGGGTACAGGCTCCGCATCGGCCGCAAGGGAATCGACATCGAGGCGGCATCGCCCGCCGGCATCTTCTACGGCGTACAGACCCTGCGGCAGCTGCTTCCCCGGCAGGAGGAGGCGTCGCCGTCCTGCACGCTGCACGGAATCGACATTCAGGACTCGCCCCGTTTCGGATGGCGCGGCCTGCATCTGGATGTCAGCCGGCACTTCTTCACCGTCGACGAGATCAAGCGCTTCATCGACGTCATGGCCATGTACAAGTTCAACCGCTTTCACTGGCATCTGACCGATGATCAGGGCTGGCGCATCGAGATCCGCAGCCATCCCGAACTCACCCGTCTCGGCGCCTGGCGGGAGGGAATCGGCTTCCCAGAAAACGAAAAGCTCGCCTTCCCGACCGAAGACGTACACCCCTACGGCGGTTTCTACACCCAGGAGCAGATCCGCGACGTGGTGGCCTACGCCGCCGAACGGATGATCGAGATCCTTCCCGAGATCGACCTCCCGGGCCACTCCACGGCGGCCATTCATGCCCTGCCGGAGCTCTTCTGCCGCCCGGACAAACGGCTCGCCGTCTGGATGCACGGCGGAGTCAGCGAAGGCGTCATGTGCGCCGGCCGGGAATCCACGTATGCCATTCTGGAGGATATTCTCGGCGAGGTCTGCGCGCTGTTTCCCTTCGAATACATCCACCTCGGAGGCGACGAGGCCCCCAAGAAGGGCTGGGAAAAGTGTCCCCAATGCCAGGCCCGCATCCGGGCCGAAGGGCTCGCCAACGAAAACGAACTCCAGGCCTATTTCATGCACCGGCTCGAAAAATTCGTCAACAGCCGGGGCAAACGCATGATCGGCTGGGACGAGATCATGGAGGGAGGGCTCTCGCCCACGGCCACCGTGATGTCGTGGCGGGGCGTGCTGCCCGGCCTTGAGGCCGCCCGCGGAGGCAATGACGTGGTCATGACCCCCGGGTCCTACCTCTATCTCAACCACCCGCAGTCGTACAACCGGGTCACCAACACGTCGGAGGGCATCCTCTCGCTGAAGCGCGTCTACGGATTCGACCCCGCGCCCGAAGCCGATCTTACACCCGAAGCCCGCGCCCATATTCTGGGCGTACAGGCCTGCCAATGGTCGGAATGCACGCCCAACGAGCAGATCCTCTACTACAAGGAGTATCCCCGCGCCATTGCCGTGGCGGAGATGGGCTGGACGGCTCAGACCGACCGCAACTGGGAGGATTTCCAGGCTCGCCTCAAGCGTCACCTCGGACTGCTCTCCCTCTACGGCATTCCGTACGGAGCTCCCAGCCGCGAGTTGCAGATCGCGCTGGTCCCCGACGCCGCGGGGAAACCGTGCATCCGGATCTCGGCCGAGACCGACGAACCCATCCACTACACCCTCGACGGAAGCGAACCGACTCAGGAGAGCCCTGTCTACGAGGGTCCCGTAGCCGTGAGCGGCGACTGCACCGTGCGTGCGCAGATCTTCGCCGACGCCCCGGCCTGCCCGGCCGAACAGACCATTCACTTCCACAAGGCCCTCTGCAAACCGGTCTCCTATGCACTGCCCTACTCGACCAACCACGACGGAGGCGGCGACTTCGCCATGACGGACGGCTGCTTCGAAAAGTGGCAGGGTTTCGAGAAGCAGGATGCCGATTTCACCCTCGATCTGGGACGGCCGACGACGATCGACAGCATCCGCACCCGCTGGATGTATGACATTTCGGACTGGGTGCTCCGCCCGCGCGAGGTGACTTTCAGCATCTCCGAGGACGGCAAGTCGTTCACCGAACTGCTGCGACGGAAACTCGTCAATCCCGAAGGACAATACGACAAGGGCGTTGAAGAGGTAAGCTGTCCGGTCGGCGGACGTCCGGTGCGGTTCATCCGCGTAGAGGCCCGCAGCGAAAAGGTCAATCCCGCCTGGCACAGCAGTGCCGGCGCTCCGTGCTGGATCTTCATCGACGAGGTGGTCGTGGAGTGAGCCGCGGCCGCGAACCCTCCCGCCCGAACGAAAAACCCGGAAAGACTCCCTCTCGGAGAACCTTTCCGGGTTTTTCATCACGATGTACGGCCGCTTCTGCGCTCCCGTCCGAACCGTCGGCAAAGATCCGGGACGGCACCGATGGAGGAGCCGATCCGCATCAGCGGCCCGGATGCGGGCCGTGGCGTACATGCCCGGCGGAACTGCGGATTCTGCTCCGCAATGCGCACGTAGACGTCGATCGAGCGATTTTCGCTGTTGACCTGCTGACCGATCATCGCAACCGTACCATGGAACGTCTGAAGGTCCATGCCGCTGACGCGGAACTCGACCTGATCACCGATCATCAGATGCGGCAGATCCTTCTCATAGGCCGTCAGGCGGAGCATCATTTTGCGCTTGTCGACAATCTCGCACAGCGGCTCGCCCACGTCGAAATGGCGGCCGATATTCATCTTCACGTCGGCCACATAGCCGCTGATCGGCGCCTTGACCTCCAGCAGCGGCGCAATCCCCCGACTCAGCAGATGGGTCGTATCCATACCCAGCAAGGCCAGCTGAGCGGCGGCAGCCTCCATGCGGCTGCGCATCGAGAGATACTCGGCACGGCTCTGCTGGTAGCGTTTCTGCGAAGAGGCCTCCTCGCGCGAAAGCGTCTGCTGACGCAGATACTCCGTACGCAGGTATTCGTACTGCGCGTGGCTGTCCAGGTAGGTCTGCTGCAGGGTGATGAACTCCGGATTTTCGAGCGTCGCCAACACGTCGCCCTGCTTGACATAGGCGCCGGGAAGCAGCGTGGTGCTCCGGACCGATCCACCCATGGTCAGAGTCACCGTGGCACGGTGCTGCGGCGGAATGGCCAGCGTTCCATTGAAGAGCGTTTCATTCGGAACCGACGTGACTCCCGACGCCGCATCCACCGCGGCGTCGGCCGGTTCAGCGGCCGCAAGTTCGACCGTATCGGCCGTCTGAACGGCCGCGGAGGCCGGATCGGCGGCCGTCGACGAGGTCCCCGAATTCGAGCAGGCCCCGAGCAGCAGGGTCAAGGGAAGAAATATCTTTTTCATAAGACTTGTTTTTAGCGGTATAATTCGTATTCGAGTGCGGCAATATTGTACTGGTTGAGCGTTTCGACGTAGCCCCGGCGGATCTCAAGCGCCGTATTGAGGCTCAGGATATATTCGGCAATGCTCGTCTCGCTGTTGGCCAACTGGAGCTTGGCGGCGCGGATGAGCGTCTCGGCCTCCGGAAGCGCCGACTCCGTGTAGTAGCGCAGGCTCTCGCCGTAACGCCGCAGCGAGGCTTCGAGCTCGGTCACCCGACTGGTCACCGTGCGCAGGTTCATCTCCGCCTCGTTGCGGGCGATACGGGCATCGGCCTTCGCCTGGCGGATCCGGCTGTGCTGCGAATTGAAGAAGATCGGGAACGATGCTCCCACCACATAGGCGTTCAGCCCCTTGTCCGGAAGGATGTTCTGCCGCTGGTAACCCAGCGAGAACTCCGGGAAAAAGCGGCTCTTCTCCACCTTGACCCGGGCCTCCGCTTCGCGCACCTGCGAGTCGTAGTAGCTGCGCTGAAGATCGGCCGCCACCTTGTGCTCCTCCTCGGCTTGGAAGAGCCTGTTGCGCATCTCGGCGGCCATCGTCGCCGTCATGCTCAACTCCAGGCGCGTGATGTCGCCCTGTTCGTAGCACAGCTGGCTCGTACGCGACAACTCCGCGGCCAGGGCATTCTGATCGGCGTAGAGGCGGCACAGATCCTGTGTATAGAGGTAGCAGGACCACGTCCGTTTGGCCTCGGCCATAACCTCGCGGCGAACCAGTTCCTTGCAGTGGCCTCCGGTTTCGATCTGCCGGCGGGCCAACGCATTTTTGTAGAAGGGCGTCAGCAGCGAGCCGACCGACTGCGTGATGCTGATCTCACGGTCGTTGCGCTCCGTGCCGTTGAGCTGGCCGAACGAATAGTCGACCGTCGTCGGGGCCAGTTCCCACGACTCGCCGCGCATGGCCCGCGTGCGCTCGATGGCCACGTCGGCCGACTGCAGGCGCGGGTGGTTCGCAACGGCCATTTCAACGGCCTCGTCCAGCGTTACGCGCTCCTGGCTGTGGCCCTGCAGCGGCTGCAGCAGCAACATTGGCAGAAGCAGCAGCGGGAAGAGGCGGCGGAACAGCGGCCGGCGACGCAGCAGCGAGGCCTCGCCGACCAGTTTGTAGAAGACCGGCACGACGAAGAGCGTCAGCAGCGTCGAAACGAAGAGTCCGCCGATCACCACCGTGGCCAGCGGGCGCTGCACCTCGGCACCGGCCGTCGTGGCGATGGCCATCGGGACGAAGCCCAGCGAGGCAACCAGACCCGTCAGGAAGACCGGACGAAGCAGATGCTGCGTACCGCGTGCAATGACGCGGCGCGTTGAAAGTGGATAGGGTGTCATGTCACGCAAGGCATTGAATTGGTTGATCATCAGGATACCGTTGAGCACGGCCACGCCGAACAGGGCGATAAAGCCCACTCCGGCCGAGATGCTGAACGGAAGTCCCCGCAGCCACAGGGCCAGGATGCCGCCGATGATCGACAGCGGCACCGTCGAGAAGACCACCAGCGTATAGGTCACGCTCTTGAAGGCGAAGAACAGCAGCAGGATCAGCAGCAGCGCCACGGGAATCACCACCAGCAGCGTGCGGATGGCATTCTGCAGATTCTCGAACTGTCCGCCGTATTCGAAGTAGTAGCCCGGTTTGAGCGAGACGTTCCGCTCGAGGCTCTCCCGGATGGAGGCCACCACCTGCTGGATGTCGGCATCACGCACGTTCACACCGATCACCACGCGCCGTTTCGTGGCATCGCGGTTGATCTGCAGCGGACCGTTCACCAGATCGATCGTCGCCACCTCGCTCACCGGAAGCTGGATGCCGTCCGACGTGCGGATGAAGAGCCGGTCGAGGTTCAGGTCGGCCACCTTGCGCTGGTCCACTCCTCGAAGGGCTTCATGACGATCATCACGTCGGCATCCTCCACGGCCATCGGGTCGGTCGGAACCTCCGCCGTACCGATCGTCGCCACCACATGCCTGATCTCCGGGAAGTTGTCCATCAGGATCTTCTCGGCGTGTTCCGAAACGGCGATGCTCCGCGTCAGCGAACTGCCCGCCGGAAGGGTCATCTGCATGGCGAAGTCCCCCTCGTCGAGCGTCGGGATGAACTCGGCGCCCAGACGCGTGAAGAGCAGCAGGCTCCCGATGAAGGCCGCCACCGCCACGCCGACCGTCGCCCAGCGGAACTGCAGGCAGACACTCAGACACCGCTGGTAGATGCGGTTCAGCCATACGAAGAAGCGGTCGGCAAGCGTCGGTTTGGCCTGGATGCGCCGCTTGAGGAAGAGCGACGACATCATCGGCACGTAGGTCAGCGAGAGGAACAGCGCTCCGATAATACAGAATACCAGCGTCTTGGCCGTCGGCGTGAAGTACTTGCCCTCGATGCCCGTCAGCGTCAGGATCGGGAAGAAGACGATCAGGATGATGACCACGGCGAAGGTTGCCGAGCGCACCACGCTGCCCGCGTCCGGCCGAGGTTCTGACGGCCGTAGAGGTGAGCCAGAATACCCTCGACAATCAAGATCGAACCGTCGACCACGATACCGAAGTCAATGGCGCCGAGACTCATCAGGTTGGCCGAAACCCCGAACAGACGCATGAGAATGAAGGCGAAGAGCATCGCCAGCGGGATCACCGACGCCACGATCAGTCCGGCCCGGACGTTGCCCAGGAAGACGATCAGCACGATGAAGACGATGATCGCCCCCTCGATCAGATTGCGGATGACGGTCGAGATGTTGCGGTTGACCAGCTCCGAACGGTTCAGATAGGGCGAGATCGTGACCTCTTCCGGCAGTATCTTCTGGATCTTCGCGACCCGCGACTCCAACTCCCGGGTCACCACGTTGGCATTCGCACCCTTGAGCATCATGGCGATGCCGCCCACGCATTCACCCTTGCCGTCGCGCGTCATGGCGCCGAAGCGTTTGGCCGAACCGAACTTCACCGTCGCCACATCACTCACATGGATCGGGATGCCGCCGCGGTTGGCCACGACGATCTGTCGCACGTCGTCCAGCGACGAGATCATTCCCTCCGAACGGATGTAGTAGGCCCGGTTGACCCTTTCGATGTAGCTGCCGCCCGTATTCTGGTTGTTGCGGCTCAGCGTCTCGAAGACATCCCCGATGGTGATGTTGAGCGAATAGAGCGCATCGGGATCCACGGCCACCTCGTACTGTTTGAGGTAACCGCCGAAACTGTTGATCTCGACAATGCCCGGAATGCCCGACAACTGTCGCTTGACAATCCAGTCCTGGATCGTACGCAACTCCATGGCGTCGTAACGGTCTTCGTAGCCCGGAGCCACATCGAGCGTATACTGGTAGATTTCGCCCAGACCCGTGGTGATGGGCATCATCTCCGGCGTGCCGAGTTTGGGCGGGATCTCGCCGGCCACGGTCTGGATCTGTTCGTTGATCAACTGGCGCGCATCGAGGATCGGAACGCTCTCCTTGAAGACAACCGTCACGACGGACAACCCGAAACGCGACACGGAACGGATCTCCTCGACATTCATGATGTTGCTCATTGCCACTTCGATCGGGAAGGTGATCAGCTGCTCAACCTCCTGGGGAACCAGCGTCGGTGAAACAGTCACGATCTGCACCTGGTTGTTGGTGATGTCCGGCACGGCATCAACCGGCAACGTCAACATCGCATAGATGCCTCCCGCAAGCAGGAAAAGCATCGTCAACCCGATGAAGAGAGCTTTTTCGTAACCGCAAAGCGAACTATGGTTTTAAACATACTGTGGTAATATGGATTTCGCACAAAAACACACAATCAAGTGTCACATGGTGCAAAAAAAAGGCGGAAAATACCATTTTCCGTCCTGACGGTCTTCAGTCCCCCCCCGAACCGCAACAACTTACAGCCGCTGTCGGCCGTATTTACGCTCAAAGAGCGCGGCATTGCGCTGCCCCCACTCGATCATCGAGTCGATGATCGGCAGCAGCGTTGCGCCCAGCTCCGAAAGCGCATACTCTGAACGCGGCGGCAATTCGGCATAGATGGTCTTGGTCACCAGACCGTCCTCGACCAGCTCCTTGAGCTGCAGGTCCAGAACCCGCGGGGTCGCCTCGGGAAGATTCCGGTGCAGCTCGCTCGGGCGAAGCGCCCCGTGGCGCAGTTCGTCCAGAATACACGACTTCCATTTCGAGTCCATCAGGCTCATCGTCAGCCGCAGCGGGCAATCCAGATCTACGGGTATCTTGCGTTCGTACATGGCACTCCTTCTTTTCTCAACGCAAAGATAGGAATATCCCCCGATATCAGGGATACACCGAATAATTTTTCAGTAGCCGAAACATTTTTCGGTACTTGATTCGCCGGCCGGTTCTGCGTAATTTTGTCCGTGTAAAACCAATACCTGTTTCCCATGAGAGCAAGCATCGAAACGTATCGGGCCGTCGAAGCGGCCGCCCGAAAATTCGTGCAGAGCGTCGCCGAAGGCAACAGCCGCCCGGCCCGCGAACTGTTTATCGACGAGGCCGTGCTGTTCGGCTATCTGGACGGCCGGCTCGAACACGGCTCCATCGAGCAATTCTACCACAACGTTGACACCGTACCGGCCGGAGAGTCGTTCAAGGCGCGCATCGACGTCCTCGACGTCGAGGAGACACTGGCCGTCGTGCGCGTGCTGGAGGAGAAATGGGGCGGACGCATCGACTTCACGGACTACCTGCTGTTGATGAAGATCGACGGTGAATGGCGTTGCGTGGCCAAGGCCTACAACCAGAATTCGGATACCATTCAAAAATAAGAGCCCCATGAAAATGACGGTAATCACGGGAAGTCCCCGCAAAAACGGCAACAGTTTTGCCATGACCGATGCCTTCATCCGCGCAGCCCGCGAACTCGGGCACTCGGTCGAACGTTTCGACGCCGCCTTTCTCAAGATCGGCGGCTGCCACGCCTGCATGACCTGCTACAAGACGGGCAAGGCCTGCTCGTTCAACGGAGAGTTTGATGCCATCGCCTCGTCGATCCTCACGTCCGATGCCGTCGTCTTCACCATGCCCGTTTACTGGTACTCCATTCCGGCACAGATCAAGGCGGTGATCGACTGTCTCTTCTCGCTCGTCGTGGGCGGGAAGTCCGTCGCCGGCAAAAAATGCGCCCTGATCGCCTGCTGCGAGGAGGAGGAGATGTCGGTGCTGGACGGCGTGCGGATCCCGATGGAACGCACCGCAGCACTGCTCCAATGGGAGATGGTCGGCGAAGTGCTCATCCCGGGCGTGCTGAACGAAGGCGACATCGACCGAACCGACGGCTGCCGACAGGCGGCCGAACTGGCCGGAAAGTTCTGAGTGACGAACCGACCTGGTGATGTCCTGACGGGCGCTCATGCGATGATGCCGGGATCCGGGCCTTCGGTGAGCGCCCGCCTTTTAGGTGCACGGGAACCGGATGAATATCCCGCAGCGGGGCCCGACAGCGGTACCGCGGAACAGACCGGCGCCCAAATCAGAGCCGTTCAAATCCTTCAAACGGTTTCTTTCGAAACTTTTCGCAACTTTTTCTTTCATTTTATGGCCTGTTTTTCGTATTAATATGAAAAAGGGCCATTTAGGAGAAGAAAAAATTGATCATTACAGGAATATTGCATATCTTTGCAGTCCTAAACCTCCGAGACCTATACTCAGCCCGAGAGAAAAGGTAATTTCCTCCGGGATGCGTGATGAATGACAGTGGCTCAGTATTTCCGGAGAAGAAGTTACTTTCTTATGCGGATCAATACGACACTTGCACTCATTTGTCTGGTGGGTCTTGCTCTTCCGGCCATGAGTCGGGAAATACCGGCTCCATCCCGTGGAGGGGGGGGGAATTTTTCCGACCCGATAAAGGCTGACTCATCGTGTATCGTCGACCGATTCGCTCTCTACTACTGGAGAGACCGGATCGATCTTGATGAGGAGTATCTCGACAACCGGTGGCAGATGGACCGAATCCGGCACTATCTGGCCAATTCACCGCACATCGACAGCATCACCATCTATGCCTACGCCTCACCCGAAGGCGTCTACGAGCACAACGTCTGGCTGGCCCGCAAACGTGCCGAAGCCGCCCGGCGTTTCGTCCTTGCGCACATTCCTGCAGATCGGAATTTCAACGCGGACCGCATCCGGCTCTGCCCGATGAACGAAAACTGGGAGGGCCTGACCCGGGAACTCGAGGCCAACTACCATCGCAACGACCGCGACAAGGTACTCGCCATCCTCGAAGCTCCCGTGCGCAACGATACCAAAAAATGGAGACTTCAGCAACTCGACAACGGTTACACCTATAAATATATTATCCGCAACCACATGCCCCGGTTGCGTCTGGCCACCTGGATCTGCATCTGGCAGAAGCCGCAGCAGAATCCCGTAGGCAAACCGGTGGAGTTCGCCGTGGAAGAGCCCGTCAAGAGTCCGCTCACGCCCCTTGCCGGCATCGGGCAGCAGGATACGGCCGCCTGGAAGAAACGAACCATCGTGGCGCTGAAGACCAATATGCTGTATGATGCAGCAACGGCGCTCAACTTCGCAATCGAGGTTCCCTTCAACGAAAAATTCTCGATCCTCTACGAACACCACTGCCCCTGGTGGCTCACCGGCAGCAACCGCTACTGTCTGCAGCTGCTCTCCTTCGGCGGCGAATTCCGCTGGTGGTTCAAGCCCAAAACCCAACCCGAAACCCCGCGCAGAGTCCAGCGCGATGCCCTGGTCGGCCATTTCCTCGGACTCTACGGCATGGGCGGAAAGTTCGACCTGCAGGCCAACAAGACCTTCTGCTATCAGGGCGAATTCTTCAGCGCGGGTCTCACCTACGGATACTCCATGCCCATTGCCAAACGCGTCAATCTTGAATTCTCCATCTCGGCCGGCTATGCGCGTATCCCCTACCGCCACTACAACCCCACCGATGATTGGGAACTGCTGATCCGCGACCGCAACAAATCGGGTGTCTGGCACTATTTCGGTCCCACGAAGATCGAAGTGGCGCTCAGCGTGCCCCTGCTCGTCAAAACCAAGGTGAAAGGAGGTAACCGATGAAACGCTCGATCACTTTACTGCCCGCGACCGCCGCCCTGCTCGCGACGGCCCTGCTTACGACCCGTTGCGAACGCCGTCCGCTCGTGGACGCCGGCAATACGCACTACGTCCGGGTCTACATCGACGAGAAGATCAAGAACGTCACGACGGGATTCTACAACTCCTCGCTCGTCAAACCCGACTACGCGACACCCGAAATGTTCCGTGTCGCCCTCTACGATCTGACAACCGGTCAAATCGCCGCCGAACGCTACCTGCGCAACCGACATACCGATGCCCGCGGCGTCTACTACGACGGCTACATCGTCGCCGAACCCGGCGACTACCGGCTGCTGACCTACAACTTCGGCACCGAGACGACGATCATCGACCAAAGCCACCTCTACCACGAAGCCGTGGCCCGTACGAACGAAATCTCCACCGTGCTGCGGCAATCGCTCTCCGTACGTGCCGGAGGCGACGAGGAGCGGATCGTCTACGGCCCCGACCACCTCTTTGTCGACCAGCATCCCGGTCTGACGATTGCCCCGAAGGAGGAGGTCGACACGTTGCGCAGTGTCGATGGCGACCACTTCACGGCCCAGAGCATCGTGCTGTCGTACTACCTACAGATCCGTGTCAAGGGGGCTCAGTGGATCTCCTCGGCCGTCGGTCTGGTGACCGGCATGGCCGGGTCGGCCACGCTCAACGACGGACAGGCCCGCGAAGAGGATCCCGTCACGGTCTACTTCGAGATGCAGCGCGGCGGACTCGACACCAACGAACCGTTCATCTACACGACATTCCACACCTTCGGCAAACTGCCCGACGTGAACAACGAACTCTCCATTACGTTTGACGTCCGCACCACCGACGGCCGCGCCCTGACCACCACGATCGACATTACGGACAAATTCTCCGAACCCGATGCCATCGAACACCAGTGGATCCTGCTCGACCAGGTGCTCAACATCCCCGAACCCGAAGAGCCCGAAGGAAGCGGAGACGGATTCGCTCCGGGCGTCGACGACTGGGAAGACATAGAGACCGATATTATCATCTGATAATCACACGGATAACAGATATTATTTCAATTCACTCTTTAATGTTCTATTTTATGAAAAAAGTTTTGCTTTTGGCAGCTGCGGCAGGCATCGTGCTCTCCGGCTGCGTGAAGAACGAACCGGCCGAAACGTTCGGTGCGTCGGACGCAAAGATCACGTTCGAAGCTCCGGCCGTAGGTGCCTCGACCCGTGCCATCCCGGGCGAGATCGACAACTCGGCAGCCTATCCTGTCGACGAAAAATTCAACGTCTGGGGTTGGTATCACCAAGGGGACTACACCACCTTCGGTGACTCGGGCAACGCGTGGACCAACTACATGACCCAGGCCGACGGCAAACCCATCACGGTAGCCAAAGAGGGCAACACCTGGGCCCCGGCAACGGACTATTTCTGGCCCAAAACCGGTAAGCTGACCTTTGCCGCCTACTCGCCGGCCGATGCCGCAGGTACCTTCACCCACACGGCCGAGGGTCTGCAGATCGCCGGATTTACGGTTCCCGCAATCGGCGATCAGTACGACCTGATGTACAGCGACCGTGCCTACAACCGCACCAGCTCGGACAACAACTACTCGGGAAGTGCTACGAATACCTATGACGGGGTCGACATCGTCTTCCACCACGCCTTGTCGTCGATCGTCTTCAAGGTCGGCACCAAGGAGAATTACTCGACGGGAGCCGACATCGACTTCAAGATCAAGAGCATCACGATCAAGAATGTCTACAATGCCGGTAACTTCAACGAGACGCTGACCGACGGCACGACGACCCGCACTCCCGCCTGGAAGGCAACCGGCAATGCAGATGCCCAGTATGTCGCATTCACGGGTGAATTCGCTGTGCCCGAGGATGGAGCGACCTACACGGAGCCCACGGGCGCTGCCGATCTGATCCTGCTTCCGCAGTCGTTCGAAAGCAACACCGCTGCCGTTGTCGAGATTGTTTACACCTATGAAACGGCCGCTTCGGGCGCGATCGAGGCTACGGAGACCTTCAATCTGAACAGCACGACGAATGCCAAGGCCTGGGAGCCCAACAAGCGCTACACCTACCGCATTATCTTCGGTCTGGACAAGATCACCTTCGCTCCCATTGTCGAGAACTGGGAGGATGTGACCGTCGAGCCCGGCATCAACCTGTAATCCGCCCGCGGAGGCGAAACCTATTCCGCAATTTGCCTGCGGACGGGGTGATACCCGCCGCAGGCCCTAAAGACCTGACAAGCATGAAAAACCCACTCTTTCGGATCCTTCTCGCTTCGGCTGCCGCCTCGCTGATCGGCGCCGGCTGCGTGAATGAAGACCGCGACCATCACGATCCCGTCGTAAGGCTCGCGTTCGAACCCGTCATGCAGGCACAGGTACGCTCGGACGCCGCCCCGGAGGACGCCGCCGCAGCCTACTCCATCGAAGACCATTTCGGGGTCAGCGGCTGGTCGCTCGACAAAGAGTCCTCCTGGAAAGCCGAAGCCAAAAGCGCCGACAGCTATCTGGCCATGGAACGTCTCGTCCGGAACGGAAACCTCTGGTATCCCGACCCGGAACTGGACTGGCCGTCGGATCAGTACACGCTCTCCTGCATCGGGTTTGCACCGTTCGAGGCCGCCACAGCCTGCACTCCGTCGGAAGGCGTCGTCTTCGACGAAGTGGACACCTCGTCGGACCCCGGCGACCTCCACTACACCGAGCCCCAGACCGATCTGGCCAAAAGCCACAACGGCGGGATCATCCCCCTGCCGATGATCCCCGCACTCTGCAAAGTCGACTTCCGGGTACGCAGCGTCTCGGGGTACGAATCCACACGCGTCTATGTCCGCAGCATTACGCTCGCCGGAATCGCGCTGAAGGGCCGCTTCCAGTCGCTGCCCGAGCCGAAGTGGACGCTCGAGAATCCGGCAGATGAGCGTCTTCTCTTCTTCGAAGGCGATCAGGAGGCGGTATATACGCCGCAGATCGTCGGCTCCGCACGGCGCATCATCCCCCAGGAGTTCGACGGCACGATCAACGTCGTCTATCAGTTTGTGACCCCGGCCGGCGGCCGTCTCAACCAAGAGGAGAAGGACCTGCCCCTCAAGATTACGCTCGAAGCCGGCCGCCACTACGTCTTCACGCTGGCCGTCAGCCCGGCCGGCGTCGAGGTAATTCCCGAAAATCCCTCACAACTCGAATAAAAACGCCCGACACGCATGATACGAACATTCAAATACCTGATTCCGATCCTCTCGGTTGCGGCGTGGAGCTGCTCCAACCCCGATACCGGAGGAGCTTCGATGCCCGAAGCCGGAACCGTGCCCATCAGCTGGAAGGTGGAAAGCGTCGACTCTCCCTCTTCCCGCTCGCTCGTGGGCCCCGAATTCGACGATGAGGGGAATCCCTACACCGATCGCGACTGGATCACCCTCGAACAGGCCTGCGCCCCGACCGGGAACGGCGGCGAAGGTCAGGCCATCGGTATCTGGGCCGACTACACCTATACCGACAGCCAGGGCAACGAGAAGACCAACCGCAATATCTTTGCGGGCACCCGGCTCATCTATGCCGAAAAGGCCAACGGGAACCCATGGAGCGACTGGAACTACGAAGGAAACGACCTCTACTGGTTCAAGGGCGGCCAATACAAGTTCCGCGCCTACTACCCCGAGCAGATCGGCGACAACGTCATCTCGTCGGCCACGGCCTCGACCTTCGTCATCGAATACCCGACCCACGACATGCAGGAGGATCTGCTGCTGGCCTACAACTACGTCAACACGACCGATCCGCAGGTCGACCTCAATCAGCCCGTCGCACTCCGATTCAGTCACGGTCTGGCGGCCGTCCGGTTCCTCGTCAAGGCCACCTATTCGAACACCGACTACCTTACTTCGTGCTGGCTTCAGAACGCCGATTCGCGCGACTTCGCCACCTCCGGAATCCTCGCCTACGGATCGGAGACCGACGAGGAGAGCATCTCCTGGATCAACGGCTACAATCCGCCCGTCACCGAACGGATCTATTACTGGAAAAACTCGGGTGTCGAATTTTCGGCGGACCCTACGGCCGGAACCTCAACCCCGGCCATGGCCTACACCCGGACCGGGACCTCGGAGGGTGAACTCTTCGCTCAAAACAACGGCTGGGTGCTGATCCTCCCCCAGCAATCGTCCGGAAACCTGCAGTTCTGCTTCACGACCCAGAGCGGCGAAGAGGGCGTCTATCGTGTCTCCATTCCCAAGGTGACCGAGCGCATCAAGGCCAGCGACGGCTCCGTGGTCGAAAGTACGGAATACCTCCCCGGAAAACGGTATACCTATACGATCTCGATCACCGAAACCAACCTCATCCTCGATCTGACGGTCGCCGACTGGAACGAACGCGAATCGTCACACAGCATCGTCTTCTGACAACGCCCCAAATTCAGCAACCATCATGTACGGCAAACTCTCCATACGCTATCTCGTTCCGATGCTCCTGGCGGCCCTCATCGGGTGCCAGCAGGCTGAAGAGGTCAGTCCCGTGACCCCCGACTCGCCCCGCGAACCGGCCAGTCTGGTCCTGACGTCGGACTTCTCGGCCCTGATCGCCTCCGCATCCCGGGCCAACGACGCCGACGACAACACCATCCGCCACGTCTCGCTCTTCCTGATCAACTACCTCGAAAACCGGCTCGTGGCCTACCGCAACATCTATCCCGACGAGCAGGCCTCGCTCTCGACATACGACGATCGGGATGCCGAAAACGGCTTTGTCAACGAGGCTACCGGCAAGGTCGATCCCGCGCTGAAGTCCGGGAAGATCGTCCGCGTGACGTTCAACTACAACTCGCCGAAGCACGGTCTGGCCGAGAAGCTCACCCGCGGCACCTATGTCCTGCTCGCCGTGGCCAACTACTCTGAATCGGATCAGTTCGGGAACTCCGGAATCGCCCGGCAGATCCGCAACCTGACAGAGCGTTTTCAACAGACTCCGGCAACCGGAATCAGCAACTTCCGCCAGGAGTGCGGCAACTTCTATGATCTGGTGCTGCAAATCCCCGTCAAAACCGACCAGAATAACCAGCAATACGCCCCCTACGTACGCCCCGGGAGTGTCTCCATCCCGCTGAGCACCACGCAGACGCTGAATCTCATCTCCGGTACGAACCGCATGAGCGCCGAACTCAAGCACACGTGCGCCCGCGTGAAAATTGACATCTGCAACTACAGCGAGCTGCCGCTGACGGTCGAGGAGCTCTCGATGAGCGACAACTTCACCCAGTCGGCCTGCTACCTCTTCTCGAGGGCCAACGGCGAGAACTATACCGATGAGGTCGCAAACGCAAACAGCGGCAAGGGGGCTCCGGTCACAACCGACGCCAATGCACTCGTTCCCTTCGTCGAAAATACCGTCGTCACCAAGAATATGGGAGTCACGACGCTCTTCGACGGACTGATCTACGAAAGCCGCGACGAGGTGAACAACTACACCTACACGATCGGGGTCAACTACGGAAACAAGGACCTCACCCGCTACGAACTCAAGAACAACGGCAGGAACATCACGAATACTAGCGACCTGACAAACCAGGGCCCCTACTTCCTGATCAAGCGCAGCGATGCCGATTCGTATCTCTACGACCAGAACGATGCGGTCTACGCTTCAAGCGGCAGCAACACTCCGCAGCAGATCCTCGATCAGTGCGCCGCAAACAACTACTACTACAACTATGTCTGGGAGCTCGTCTGGGACGGCAGCAGCTCGGGCTATTACCTGCGCAATGTCCAGACCGGAAAGTACATCGAGGAAATCACCTCCACCAGCGAATACTACCGTCTGGAGACCGTCGGCTGGACCAGTTCGGCCGATACGTTCAACGTCAGCGGAAGCTACGGCAACTTCAACTTCCGCTCGACCAGTTATTACAATGCAAGGCCGTGGTCGTCGCGTTATGCCTACATCTATTACAACTGGAACAACGGCGTGGTCTGCGGCCATGGCAGCGGCTCGAATTTCATGCTCTACCCGGTTGAACAAGTCTCGGGACTGGGTACCCGCGAACAGGTCATCCTGCGAACCATCGACAAGACGAGCGGCGTGGTGAGCGACGTGCACGAAATCCAGCGCAACGACTTCATCCGCGTGCTTGTCGAGGTGTCGTACAACCCCGACAAGGGCGACTTCGAATTCTACGTCAACGACTGGGAAATCGGCGGCGGCGAGATAACCTTCAATTGATTCTGCGCGTATGAAACGATTCATAATACTCTGTCTGTCGACGCTCGGCCTGCTGACCGCAGGCTGCGTCAAGGAGCCTGAACTCGATGCCTCGAAACTCTCCGAAGGCGAGGTATGGGCCACGCTCGATTTCGGATACACCGATTTCGAGAAAATTCAGGTCACCACCCGCTCGACGCTCGGTCTGATTGCCGAATCGCGCGTCTCGAACCTCTATGTCTTCCTCTTCGACCGCAACGGGAACCGCGTCTACGGCCACTACTTCGACTACGACAACAAACGGTCGACCCGCCCCGAGGTCGTTGCGGCCAACGTCAACTGCTGGATGGTCGACAACCTCATGAATGAAGGCGAGCAGACCCGCGGTACGATACGCATGAAGATTCCCCAGCTCTCGGGCGGTACCTTCTACCTGGTGGCCAACCTCGATACCGACATGTTCAACATCTCGGCCGATAAGTTCAGCTTCATCCGTACGCGCGCCGAACTCGAGGCCATGGCGGCCGTGCTCAATCAGGAGATCACCTCCCGCAACGGCATGTTCCCCATGACGGGTCTGGCCGAAAACATCACCATTACCGAAAACGGAATCACCTCCCAAACGGGCGGCAAGGTCGAAATACCGCTGACCCGCATGGATTCGAAGATCGAAGTCCGCATCCGTCCCGCCGTCGGCAACGAAACCCACGTCGACAACGGAGGTACGGAGACCATTCAGCGGATCAAGGGGTTCACTCCCGAATCGTGGCATGTTGTCAACCTGCCCAAGGGTTCGTTCCTGGTCGAACATCCCGTTACGGACGCGGGCGGCTACGACGCAGATAGCGGATTCTTCGACAGCCCCGAGGTCAACTTCGAAACCCAGACCGAAGAGAGTTTCTCCTACGTCAACGGCAACGGAACGCAGACGACTGTCACGGCTCCCGTCTACGGGTTCTCGTTCTATGCCTACGAAAACCGGCCCGCAGCCAAAAAGAGCGTTCCGGAATACCATCTGCGCGACAAACGGATCAAGGATGAGGCAGGGGCCTACGATACGACAAACGGATTGTGGGAGTATGCCCCCGAGACGGCCACCTATCTGGTCATCAAGGGCGAAGTGGTCATGGATGTCGACGTCAGCTCGGAGGCCAAAACTCAGACACTCAACGCTTCGGTTGTCTACTACATCCACCTGGGAGACATTGCCAACGACCTGAGCGACTTCGGTGTCAAGCGCAACACGCACTACACCTATACCGTCACCATCAAGGGCGTGGAGAACATTCAGGTCGAGGTGTCGACCAACGTCGAGAATGAATCCGGCGCCACGGGACACGTCTACATCGCCAAGGAGTCGATCTACACCTTCGACGCCCATTACGGCCAGCGTGTCTTCGCCTTCGACCAGGAGTCGATCACCTCGGAGGATGTCACCTGGTACGTAAAGACTCCGTTCGGCCGCGAGGGCATGCCCGAGGTAGTCAACGGCGCCGAGATCCCGAACGGTCTGGACTACAAGTGGGTGACGTTCCGCATCAACGAGATCGAGCCCTCGGGGCAGTACAGCCACCGCAACCGGAGCTACCACCCCGACGAGGTGATGGACGTCATCGAATTCTGCAGCTACATCCGCGAGCAGAAGACCCTCTTCGATAACAACCGGCCGAACGACTTCCGTCTGGAGGAAGATCCCGAACTCAAGCGGCAATACCCCGACCGTCCGGACATCTACAACCGCTACCGGATCTACGCTACGATCTTCGTCGACGAATACTACTACGACAAGGACCCCATCTCGGGCGAGGTAAGGTCGACGCTCTGGAAGGAGTTCATCAACCAGCCCAACCGTACGATGCACATCCTCTGCGACACGGATTTCAGCGCCGACGGCGACAGTTCTACGACCGGCAGCGTCGTGACCATCCGTCAGCACTCGATCCAGTCGATCTTCGACACCACGAACGAGGAGCTCAGCACGGCCTGGGGCGGCGAGACAATCGACGAAACCGAAGGACACCTCTGGTTCTACAACCGCACCGAACGCCACGGTACCGAGTCCTACAACTGGATGGACTTCGGCAATACCTCCCGCTCGAACGGACTCTACAACACGGCCCGACTCTGGGAACTGACCGACGGAAACGGGAACTTCAGCTACAAGCAGTGGAACGATTACCTCGATTACGACCGCGAGAACGACCATGAACAACTCTTCCTCAAGGACGATGACAATATTGCGACAGCCCGCTATACCTGTCTGATGCGCAACCGCGACGAAGACGGCGACGGCGTCATCGAGGCCTCGGAAATCAAATGGTATCTGGCGTCGATCCAGCAGTTGACGGCGCTCTACGTCGGCGATCAGGGCCTCTCGAACGACGCCAAACTCTACGACCGCTACAACGGTTACGGAAAGAATGACACGGACGAAAACGGTTCGATCTATTGGCGCCGCCACATCATCAGCAGCACGCGTTGGGGTGGCTCCGCTCTGGCCAACTACCCCACCATGCTCTGGGCCGAAGAGGGACTCTCGACGAGTGCCTACCAGCAATACAGCACGGGCAACGATGCAAAACCAGGCCGATACACCGTCCGCTGTGTTCGCAACCTGGGTATGGACCCCGCCAGCGAGTCCGAAGCCGTGGCCGCCATGAACGACGTCAACCACACGCCCGAATACTCGATCCGCTTTCAAACCGTCGAGGAGAACAATAACTCCACATCGGTCTACAAGTTCGACATGTCGCGGGTCAACAAAAAATCGACCCGTTACTACACCTCCCGCGAACTGGAACCCGGCGACGAGTACTCGGAATCGGCCCGCGTCTATCCCGCATTCGAAACCGGTCCGCTGGTGACCTTCACCGGCGGCTACAACGCCCTGAAAGATATGATCGAACGCGGCGAATCGCCCTGTCCCGACGGATACCGTGCTCCGAATATCCGTGAGGCCAGTCTGATGTCGAACTACATCACGTCGGATGTGAATACGAACTGGTGGAACAACCGGTATTCGCTCGTCAATACCTCCTATTCATTCGGAGAGTTGGGCAAATTCTACGACTGGGGCATATCGTGGTACTGCACCGGCAATCACGTTACCATCTCACAACCCAGCAACGCCACCTCGATCCGCTGCGTGAAAGATATCAAATAAACCGACGGGCGGAACAACCGCAAACTCTTCCGGAAAACAAGCCGGGAGGCAGATCCTTCGATCTGCCTCCCGGCTTTTCCGTTTTCACCATCCGCGGACGTCAAGCCGGGCTCCGGAATCAAAAGGAGCATTCCCGACCTCCGCTCCGGGAGTCTTCATCGGAATCGGGTTCGATGGCCACCTTGATCACCCCGTCGTCGTGGTGCTCGAAGAGGTAATAGGCTTCGTCGATCCGGCTCAACGGGTAACGGTGCGTGATGAACGGCGTGGTATCCAGTTTGCCCGCCTCGATCAGCCGGAGGATCTCCGCACAGTCGCACCCGTCGACGCCGCCGGTCTTGAAGGTGAGGTTCTTGCCGTACATCTCGGGCAGCGGAAGCACCTGCGGCCGGTCGTAGAGCGCCACGACCGTCACGATCGCATTGGGACGTGCACACTCCCACGCCAGACGGAAGGTATCCTCACCGCCGGCCACCTCCAGCACACGGTCGGCTCCGCCGTGGTCGCTGTGACGGAGGACAAAGTCGCGGCATTCGGCCGGACCCGTCACCAATACCTCGGGATAATGGTCGCGGACGAATTGCTGCCGCTCGGGATCCCGTTCGCAGACGATCACCCGTCTGGGCTGCCGAAGCCGCACGCAAAGCAGCGTACAGAGCCCCGTCGGGCCGGCTCCGAGGATCAGGACCGTATCTTCGGGAGTGATCTCCGAGATGCGCGCCGCCCAGAAGCCCGTAGCCAGGATGTCCCCGACGAACAGCGCCTGCGAATCACTCACGGAGGCGGGAATCGGGGTCAAACCCTGATCGGCATGGGGCACCCGCACGTATTCGGCCTGACCGCCGTCGATCCGGCAGCCGAGAGCCCAGCCGCCGTCGGGATCGGTGCAGTTGTTCACGTAGCCGTGGCGGCAAAAGAAGCACTCGCCGCAGAAGGTCTCGACGTTGACCGCCACCCGATCCCCCGGACGGACCGTGGTCACACCGGCTCCGACGGCCTCCACCACGCCGACCATCTCGTGTCCGACGGTGATGCCCGGAACGGCCCGCGGCACACTCCCGTGTTTGATATGCAGGTCGCTCGTGCAGATGCTGCCGAGCGTCACGCGGACCAGCGCATCGCGCGGATCCAGCAAACGGGGCATCGGCTTGTCGAGCAGCTCGAAACGCCCCTTTTCAACATACGTGCAGGCTAACATGAATACCTCTTTTTTTTATCTCGCGCAAAGATAACCATTCGCGTCCGATATTGCACAAAAAAAGAAGGGAATTCAGAAGGTTCGCCAATCCCGGAGGGAAGAGCGACACGGAGGAAGCCGGAGTTGGAACCGATCTGCTGATCAGCGGCCGATCAGCAGATCGTCGAGACGGACCTTCGGCACGTAGTGCACCCCCTCGCGCCGGTAATAGGCATGACTTTCGCCGGCCGCGATCTCGGTCAGTTCGATCCGTTCGGCACCCCGGCCGATGGCCAGAATCAGCAGCGGGTCGAGAGGCAGGCCGAGCGTCTCCCGCACCCGCGCGGGGTTGAAAGCCCCGATGCAGATGCCGTTCAGCCCGATCTCGGCAGCCCGCAGCAGCATGCTCTGCGCCGAGATGCCGAGGTCGATATCCACATAGCGATCTTCGGGGACCGTCGAACAGATGACGATAAAGGCGTTGGGTTCGGTGCCGGGCAGCGGAAGGTGCAGTTCGGGGAGCGCCGCCCCGAGGCGGATCAGCGGCAGCAGCTGCGGCGCCTCGTCGGCAAGGACCGGTCTAAAGCGAAGCACCTGCTGGTTGCGGGCCGACGGAATGCGGGTATTGACCTCGATCAGGGTCCGCAACTGGTCCACCCGGACCACAAAACGGGGATCATACCCCCGGTAACTGCGATTGCGGAGCAAGAGTCTGGTAAGTGTCACGGCGGGCCGGTGTACGGGAGCCTCGGCCCGCGCCCGATACTCCTCCATCTTCCGTCCCAGGTAGTTGTCAGCCATATATGTTCAGAATGATTTGCCGCCGCAAATTACAAAATCCCCGGCGGAAAAGCAAGATCCCGAAACCGGGCGGGCGGTTTCGGGATCGAAAGACGGAGTCGTCGGCGCGGATCAGGCCGCAGCGGTGTGTTTGCGGACGATGCGCATGAACTCCTCGCCGGTGATCGTTTCGCGCTGCACGAGATAGTCGGCCGCCTCGTCGAGGATCGCACGGTGCGACGAGAGGATCTCCCGAGCCTTCCCGTGGGCCTCCTTCACGATGCGCAACACCTCACGGTCGATATCGGCGGCCGTCTCCGAGGAGCAGGTCAGTGAATTGTCGCCCCCCAGATAGGCGTTGTTGACCGTCTCGAGCCCCATCATGTCGTACTTGTCGCTCATGCCGAAGCGGGAGACCATGGCGCGGGCCAGCCGCGTGGCCTGCTCGATGTCGTTCGAGGCCCCGGTGGTGATGCTTCCGAAGACCAGCTCCTCGGCCGAACGTCCGCCCGTCAGCGTTGCAATGCGGTTGAAGAGGTTTTCGCGGCTCAGCAGTACCTGTTCGCCCTCGTCGACCTGCATCGTATAGCCAAGGGCTCCCGACGTTCGCGGAATGATCGTGATCTTGTGAACGGGCGCCGAGTCGGTCTGCAGGGCAGCCACCAGCGCATGGCCGATCTCGTGGCAGGCAACGATGTGCTTCTCCTCGGCGGTGAGCACCGAATGCTTCTTCTGCGCCCCGGCCAGCACCGTCTCGACACTCTCCTCGAGATCGGACGTCGTCACCGAGCGGCGCCCCTCGAGATCGGGCAGCTCCATCTGGATGCGGCGGTCGAAACGTCCCGGACGCAGCAACGCCCGATCGAGGCTCTCGGGACGGTTCGTGGCGGCCAGAATCACGACGCCCTTGCGGCCGTCGAAGCCGTCCCACCGGTTTGTCACAACAATGTCACATTCATGTCGCACGGGCGAAAAAACGTTCGCATTCCTTTGTCGTGTCAACAGGAATAGTGAGATGTCCGAAACCAAACACTTCAAGACCATCGTAATGTCCGATGTCCACCTCGGGTCGAAATGGTCGAAAGCCAAGGAAGCCAACCGTTTTCTGAAGTACCATACCTGCGACACGCTGATCCTCTGCGGCGACATCATCGACGGCTGGGAGCTTCTGCGCGGACGGCGCGAAAAGTGGAAACGCCGCCATACGAACTTCATCAGCCGCCTGCTCGACCTCCAGCACGACACCCGCATCATCTATCTGCGGGGCAACCACGACGACTTTCTCGACCGCATCCTGCCGCTTCAGTTCGCCAACATCTCCATTCAGAAGGATTACACCTACACGAGTTGCGGGAAGCGTTACTACGTGCTTCACGGCGACGTCTTCGACCACGTGACCTCCTCGATGCGGTGGCTGGCCAAGGCGGGCGACGTGGGCTACTCGCTGCTCATGTGGGTCAACCGGCTCTACAACCGCCGCCGCCAGCGGCGCGGCCTGCCCTACTACTCCGTCTCGCAGCGGATCAAACAGAAGGTCAAGGCGTCGGTTTCGTACATCAGCGACTTCGAACAGCATCTGGTCCGTGTGGCCCGGCAGAAGGGGTGCGACGGCGTCATCTGCGGACACATCCACCAGGCCGACCAGCGGATGATCGGCGAGATGCTCTACCTCAATTCGGGCGACTGGGTCGAGTCGCTGACAGCTCTGGCCGAAGACTACGACGGCACGTGGCGGATCCTCCGCTACGAAGAGGACAAATCCGAACGGTGATGCGTTATCTCTTTGTCATTCAGGGGGAGGGGCGCGGCCACCTGACCCAAGCGCTGTCGCTGGCCTCGATGCTGCGCCGCCACGGTCACGAGATCGTCGGGGTGCTGGTCGGGCGCAGCCCCGAGCGGCGTCTGCCGGAGTTCTTTGTCCGGAAAATCGGCCTTCCGATCACCGAATTCGAGGCCCCGCAGTTTGCCTTCGACCGCTCGAACCGCAGCGTCAGCCTGCTGCGCACGCTGCTGTGCAACCTCTCGCCGCGCCGCGCCAGGGCCTTTGACCGCAGCATGCACCTGATCCGCGACCGCATCCGCGAACTATGCCCCGACCGGATCGTGAACTTCTACGAACTGCTCACCAGCCTGACCGTCCGCCGCTTCGGGATCCACATTCCGATGACGGGCATCGCCCACCAGTTTCTGCTCAACCACTCGCGCTATCCCTTCGCCCGTCACACCGGCATCCAGGGGCGGCTGCTGCGGCTTCATGCCCGACTGACGGCCTGCGGATGTTCGGAACTGCTGGCCCTCTCGTTCCGGCCCGACGAGGCCGACACTCGCCACCACATCCGTGTCGTCCCCCCGCTGCTGCGCCGCGAAGCCCTCAGCGGCGTTTCGTCGAACGGGGATTTCATTCTCGGATACATGGTCAACAACGGCTTTGCACGCGATCTGCGCAGCTGGTGCGGCAACCATCCCCAATGTTCCGTTCACGTCTTCTGGGACCATCCGCTCTCGCCCGAGACGTGGCACGCCGAGGGGCGTCTGGTTCTTCACCGACTCGACGACCGGCTTTTTCTCGACATGATGCGCAGCTGCCGGGGCTACGTCACCACGGCCGGATTCGAATCGGTCTGCGAGGCGATGTACCACGGCAAGCCGATGATGCTCATCCCGGCCCACATCGAACAGCGGATCAATGCCGCCGATGCGGCCGCCTCGGGGGCCGGCATTACGGCCGATCGTTTCGACCTGGACCGATTCAACGCCTTTCTCGCCTGCCGGCCCCAACCCGATCCGGGGTTCCGCCGCTGGGTCGACTCGGCCGAAGGGCATTTTCTGCAACTTCTGACCCGATCGTAAAATCCCGATATGGACTATTCGTTCAACAACCGCGAGTTGAGCTGGCTCTCGTTCAACGAACGGGTTCTGCAGGAGGCGCAGGACCCGAGCGTTCCGCTGCTCTCGCGCCTGCAGTTCCTGGGCATCTATTCCAACAACCAGGATGAATTTTTCCGGGTCCGCATCGCCAACCTGATGCGGCTGAAGTGTTCGCGCAAGCAACGCAACCGACAGCTGCTTGGCGGATATACCCCGGCCGCCCTGCTCGAGGCGGTGAGCCGCCGGGCCGACCGCGGGCAGGAGCTTTTCGTCTCGACCTATCGCGACATTCTCCGCCGGATGGAGGCGTGCGGCATCCGCGTCGTCGACGAAAAACACCTCTCCGAGTCGCAGCAGCGTTTCTGCCGCGACTACTTCGCCACGGTGGTCTCGCCGCGTCTCGTGCCCCTCATCCTGCGCAAATCGGTCAAGATTCCCTTCCTTCCCGACGGAAACGCCTATCTGGGCGTGAAGATGACCTGCGACGAGGAGCGTTCGACCCGCTATGCCGTCGTCTGCATTCCGGTCAGCTCGGCCTGTCCGCGTTTCGTCGTGCTCCCCTCCGAGGAGGGGTACAGCGACGTGATCTTTCTCGACGACGTGATCCGCCTGATGATCGACGACATCTTCTTCATGTTCACCTACGACCGGATCTCGGCCCATACGTTCAAGATCATGCGAGACGCCGAACTGACGATCGACGACGACGTCTCGAAGAGTCTCTTCGAACGCATTGCCGAAGGGGTCGAGGAGCGTCGCTACGGCTCTCCGATCCGCCTGATCTACGACCGTCAAATGCCGCAGGATCTGCTCGACGTACTGGTCGGCAAGCTGAAACTTAAACCCGAAATGCTGGCTCCGGGCGAACGCTACCACCTGATGAAGGATCTGATGAAGTTTCCGCGGGTGCGTCCCGAGCTGCTCACGGCCAATCCCGAGCCGCTGCACCATCGCGACATTCACCCCTTCCAGAGCATTCTGAAGGTGGTGCGGCGCCGCGACCTCTTTCTCAACTACCCCTACCACCCGTTCCAGCACTTCATCGACTTTCTGCGCGAGGCGGCGATTGATCCGCGCGTCGAGAGCATCTTCATCACGCTCTACCGCACGGCCGAACACTCGAAGGTGATCAACGCCCTGGTCAACGCCGCCCGGAACGGCAAACAGGTGGCCGTGCTCGTCGAGTTGAAGGCGCGCTTCGACGAGGAGCAGAACATCGAACACACCGATCTGCTCCAACGCGAAGGGGTGCGCATCCTGCATACGATCGAGGATCTGAAGGTGCACAGCAAGATCGTGCTCATCGAGCGTCACGAAGGATCGGGCCTGCGCGGCTACGCCTACATCGGCACCGGGAACTTCAACGAGGATACGGCGCGCATCTACAGCGACTACGGTCTGCTGACGGCCCATCGGGGCATTGTCGAGGATGTGCGCAACGTCTTCGGCTTTCTGATGAACAGCCACAAGCGCTACCGCTACAAGCACCTGCTGGTCTCGCCCTACTACATGCGCGACGCCTTCACCGAACTCATCGACCGCGAGATCCGCAATGCCCGCAAGGGCCGTCCGGCCTACATCCGGGCCAAGTGCAACTCGCTGACCGACGAGCGGATCATCGAACGCCTCTACGAGGCCGGGCGAGCCGGCGTGGAGATCCGGCTGATCGTGCGCGGGGCCTGCTGCCTGCAGCCTGCGGTCCAGGGGATGAGCGACCGCATCCGGGCCATCAGCATCGTGGACAAGTACCTCGAACACGCCCGGCTCTACCTCTTCGCCAACGGCGGCGACGAGGTGGCCTACATCGGATCGGCCGACTGGATGTCGCGCAACCTCGACCGGCGGGTCGAGGTCTGCACACCGATCCTCGACCGGCAGATTCTGCAATGTCTCCACCGGGTCTTCGACCTGCAGTGGGCCGACAACGTCAAGGCCCGCGACCTGGCCGACCAGGAGCATAACCCCCATATTGAAGCGGCTCCCGGAGCCGAACGCCTCCGCAGCCAGACCGCCCTCTACGACTTTTACAAGGAACAGGAAAAATGATGAATCGAGAGACTTTCGGAGCCATCGATATCGGCTCGAACGCCATCCGGCTGCTGATCGACTATGTGGAACAATACGAGGATCAGCGTACGGAGTACAAGAAGGCTGCCTTCGTGCGGGTTCCCGTCCGTCTGGGCGACGACGTCTTCCTGCGGGGGCATATCGGCAACGACCGTGCCGAGGCGCTGTGCGACGCCATGCAGGGATTTGCGGCGCTGCTCCGGGCCTACGGCGTGCGCGACTACCGCGCCTGCGCCACCAGTGCCATGCGCGAGGCGGCCAACAGCCGCGACATTCTCGAACGCGTGCGGCTTCGCAGCGGCATCACGGTCGAGACGATCAGCGGCGAAGAGGAGGCCGAGACGATCTTTGCGGCCGGGGGACTCAAGGAGCGTCTCGATCCGACGAAAAGCTACCTTTATGTCGACGTGGGCGGCGGCAGCACCGAGATCGTCGTCTACGCCCTGGGGCGGAAACAGGCGGCCGAATCGTTCCGCCTCGGGACGGTCCGCATTCTGAGCGGGGCGACCGACCCGGCCGAATGGAAACGGTTCGAGGAGTGGCTGGTCCGAATGGCCGAGGCCTACCGTCCGACGGTCATCATCGGTTCGGGCGGCAACATCAACAAGGTGCACAAGCTGCTCGAAAAGCGGTCCCGGGAAGCGATCCGCGCCAAGGAACTCACGGCCCTCTATGAGCGGCTGCGGAGTCTGAATGTCGTGCAGCGCATGGAGCAGTTCTACCTGAATCAGAGCAGGGCGGAGGTGATTGTTCCGGCTCTTGGGATCTTCACCGACGTGACACGCCTCTGCCGGATCGGGACGATCGATGTTCCGCGACAGGGACTGGCCGACGGCATCATCCGACAACTTTACCGCCAATATAATCTCCCATACCGGTAAACCATGGAAGAGCACAATCGCCCGCTTGCGGAAAAAACCCGTCGCATCGACCGCGAATTGCGCACCGCAGGTTACATCACCCTCGCCGAGCTGTCCGCCCGGACGACACTCACCGCCGAGGAGCTTCTGCCGGCACTCGGCTGGCTGGCCTGCAAGGGGAGGGGGCGATTCGTCTTGACAAGGAGACGATCCATGCGCTGCAGTCGGAATTTTATTTCTGAGTGGGTGGCAACCGGACAAAAATTTCTATCTTTGTCTGTAACTACCCTACTAAAACGACCGACCGATGAACCGAACCGCACGATGGCTGCTTCTGCTGCCCCTGCTGCTGAACCTCTCCTGCCGACAGACGGCACCGCTCGATACCTGCATCATTCCGCAACCGCAAGAGACTGAACCGCTCGGCGGCGTGCTGAATCTCGAACGCCCGCTCCATGTCGAGATCGAATCTCCCGACTCGGAAGCCCTTGCCGCCTGGATCGTGACCACCGGCCTTCCGCTTGCCGATCCGAGCCGGGAGGGACAGCCGGTCCGTTTTCCGCAACTGCGGCTGGCCTGCAGCGACGACGCCTCACTGCCCGAATCGGAGGAGGGCTACCGGCTCGAGATCACGCGCCGCGGCGTGGAGATCCTCTCGCGGGGCGAAGCGGGCCTCTTCTACGGTCTGCAAACGCTGCAGCAGCTCTACGATCACTACGGCGCGGAACTTCCCTGCCTGCGGATCACCGATGCACCGCGCTTTCCGTACCGGGGCCTGCACCTCGACGTGTCGCGACACTTTTTCGACAAGGAGTTCGTCAAGAAACAGTTGCGGATGATGGCCCGCCTGAAGCTGAACCGCTTCCACTGGCATCTGACGGACGGAGCCGGCTGGCGGATCGAGATCGACCGCTATCCGCAGCTGACCGACGTGGCAGCCTGGCGTCGCGGCGCGACGTGGCAGCAATGGCGCGACGGCGGCCACCGCTACTGTCGGCGCGACGATCCGGAAGCCTCGGGCGGCTACTACACGAAAGCCGACATCCGCGAGGTGGTGGCTCTGGCCGATTCGCTGCATATCACCGTGATTCCCGAGATCGAGATGCCCGCCCACTCGGAGGAGGTGCTGGCGGTCTATCCGGAACTCAGCTGCACGGGCAAACCCTATGCGACGGGCGACTTCTGCATCGGCAACGAGGCGACATTCGAATTTTTGGAACATGTTCTCACGGAGGTCATGGAGCTCTTCCCCTCGGAGTGGATCCACATCGGAGGCGACGAAGCCTCGAAGCAGGGCTGGAAGAGTTGTCCGAAATGCCGGGAACGGATGCGCCGTGAGGGGCTGGCATCGGTCGACGAACTGCAGAACTACGCCGTCCACCGCATCAGCGGGTTTCTGGCCGGACACGGCCGGAGATTGATCGGCTGGGACGAGATTCTGGACGGCGGACTGGCACCCGATGCGGTGGTCATGTCGTGGCGCGGCGAGGAGGGCGGACGGAAAGCCGCCGCAGCGGGCCACGAGGTGGTGATGACCCCGGGGTCGCACTGCTACTTCGACGGCTACCAGGACAATCCCACCACCGAGCCGCAGGCCTTCT
Organism: Alistipes megaguti; assembly: GCF_944320325.1. Taxonomy (NCBI): domain Bacteria; kingdom Pseudomonadati; phylum Bacteroidota; class Bacteroidia; order Bacteroidales; family Rikenellaceae; genus Alistipes; species Alistipes megaguti. Next base: position 12,840 of record NZ_CALUHA010000015.1, on the reverse strand, counting down.
CGGGCTATCTGCCGCTGCGCAAGGTCTACGCGTACGATCCGGCGCCGGATGCGATGCCCGGCCGCGAATGGATCCGGGGCGTGCAGGCCAACCTCTGGACCGAATACATCCCGACCCCCGAACAGGCTGAATACATGCTCTACCCGCGTCTCTTCGCGCTGGCCGAGGTGGCGTGGAGCCAACCCGGGCAGAAGGATTTCGACGATTTTCACCGCCGGGCGCTCGACCTCACCGAGCGGATCCGCCGGGCGGGCTATAACGCCTTCGACCTCGCACACGAAGCGGGCGAACGCCCTGAATCGCTCACCGAGACGGATCATCTGGCCCGCGGCTGCCGGGTCGACTACGCCACACGATGGCGGGATCAGTATGCGGCCGGCGGAGAGACGGCTCTGACCGACGGCCTGCGCGGTTCATGGAGTTACGGTACGCGCTGGCAGGGATTTCTCGATGATATTGACGTGACGATTGATCTTGGCACGACAAAGCCTCTGCACGAGATCACGGCGGACTTCATCCAGTGGTTTTCGGCGTGGGTATGGCTTCCGGTGCGGGTTGAGATTGCGGTTTCGGACGACGGCCGCGAATTCCGCACGCTGGCCACCCTGACGAACGACTACCCCGAAGAGGCCGAACGCCCCGAATACCGTGCCTTCGGCTGGCAGGGCGAGGCCCGGGGGCGTTATGTCCGCTACCGCGCCTGGCGCAACGACCGTCCGGGCGGCTGGCTCTTCACCGACGAGATCATCGTCCGCTGATCCGCCCCCCCCGACGTCCCGACACCCCGACACCCGACACCCCGACCAACAGAGCGCCGGTCCCGGAGATCACCGGAGCCGGCGCTTTTCGTTCGTCAGCCCTGCCCTCCGGCACAGCCGACCATCGCGTAACGGCAACGCCTATCCGACGTACTCGTAACCCAGCCGGTCAATGGCCGCAATGACCTTCTTCGGGTCGAACGTTCCCTCGACGTGAGCCGTTCCAGCCGCCAGATCGACCTCGACCGACGTCACACCCTCGACCTGCGACAGCCCCCGTTCGACGTTGGCCTTGCAGTGGTTGCACATCATGCCTTTGATCTTGAACGTGTTTTTCATATCCGTATTGGTTTTGGTTTTGCGATAGCGCTTGAAGAGAGCCGCGGCGAGCAGCACGACGAAGAGGATGCTCGATGCGACCTGCCACCAGGGAGTGGCCGCGGCATGCGAACAATGACCGGCCATCATCGTCGACTGCAGGGGCTGAAACCACTCGGCAGGCAGCAGCGTGTCGATCGCCAAACCGAAACCGATGGCCCCGACGATGATGGCCGTCAGATAGAGCAGCAGCGTGCGGCGTCCGAGGACCTTTCCGATGACCAGAATGGCGGCCATGTTCGTGGCCGGTCCGGCCATCAGCAGCACGAGCGCGGCACCGGGCGAAAGACCCTTGAGCATGAGCGCCGCCGCAATGGGCACCGAACCCGTGGCGCAGAGATACATCGGGATCGAGAGCGCCAGCACGAGCAGCATGCCCCACAGCGGGTGCTGCGCCGAGACGGCAAAGAGGTCATCCGGCACGAAGATCGTAATGGCTCCGGCCAGCAGCAGCCCGATGACGAGCCAGCGGCCGATGTCCTGCATCATCTCGCCGAATCCGTAACGCAGCGCCGAGAGGCAGCGCCCGAGGAACGACAGCCGCTTCGGCGCTTCGGCGGAGGCGGTGCAGCTCAACGGAGCCTCGTCGCGGCAGGCAGCACCGACCAGCGCACCGCCGACCAGCGCCGTCGTGAAGGCCGCCACGGGGCGCACCAGCGCAAAGGGCAGGCCGAGCAGTCCGGCCGTTGCCAGAATGGAGTCGACACCGGTCTGGGGCGTCGCAATGAGGAACGAGACCGTGGCGGCCTTCGAGGCCCCCTCGCGGTGCATGGCCATGGCCGTGGGGATCACCCCGCACGAACACAACGGCAACGGCACGCCGAACAGGGCGGCCAGCGCCACCGAGCGGAAGTTGTTGCGGGCCAGATAACGGGCATAGAACCGCCCGGGCACGAAAGCATGCAGCAACCCGGCAATCAGGAAGCCGAGCAGCAGATAAGGCGACATTTCGTTGAGCAGCGCCACGAACGGCATGAGATACTCCTGCATGAGAATCGGTAGTTTTTACGCCGCAAAGATAACCAACCCTCTCCGCCGCGGTGTTACAGATTTCCCGATATTCGTTACAGGATTTTTCGAGGAAGAGAGCCATCGGGGCACTTTCCCTGACGAAGCCCCGCACGCCGCCCTTCACGATGCGCCGACCGCCATGAACGGCCCGACGCCACCACCCGACACCGATCGACGCTATACCTTGTCGAGCGTCTGCCTTCGTCCGCCGCCCGACTGCCGGTATCGGCTCGGGGTCAACCCGGTGACCTGCTTGAACTGGGCGCTCAGATGGGCGACGCTCGAATAGCCGAGCCGGAAGGCGATCTCGGCCAGCGGGAGTTCGTCGTAGATGAGCAGCTCCTTGACGCGTTCGATCTTCTGGGCGATGAAATACTTCTCGACCGTACGGCCCTCGGTCTCGGAGAAGAGGGCGCTGATCTGACGGTAGTCGACGCGCAGCCGCTCCTGCAGATAGTCCGACAGCCGCACGTCGGGCACCACCTCCGAACCGCGCACCAGTTCGATCACGGCACGCTTGACGGCCTCGATCAACCGTTCGCGCCGATCCTCCAACAGTTCGAAGCCCAACGCCTCGAGCCGTGCGGCCAACTCGGCCTTGCGTTCGGACGACAACTCCCCCACGATCTCGGCCTCGCCCAGCCGGACCGATACAACCCGGCAGCCGAACCGTTCGAGTTCGGTGCGGACGACCATCACGCAGCGGTCGCAGACCATGTTTTTGATGCGCAGTACCACGTCGGCAAAGATAGGGAAAACCTCCGAAAAAAACGAGCGGCGGCCCAACCGAAGTCCGACCACCGCCCGCAGCCCGCCGTATGGAGCCATCCGGAGCCGTTCGGAGCATTTAGCGACCCGTCACCCGCATATAACGGGCCATCGCCGTACGATAGGCGGCAAAGGCCGACGTCAGGTTGTTCCGACTTTGGGTGTAGAGGGTTTCGGCATCGAGCAGATCGGTCAGCGGAGCGGTTCCTGCCTGATAGAAATTGCGGTTCTCGCGCAGGTTCTCCGTTGCGGAGTCGACCGAACGCCGGGCCAGCACAATCTGGGCATAAGCCTCCTGCAGGTCGCTCCACGACTTTTCAATCTCCACGGCCAGCATTTCACGAGCCTGCAGACGGTCGTTTTCGGCCTGGTCCTCGCGGATCCGGGCCTTTTTCAGAGCATGAGCCCCGCCCTACCACGCGGAGATCGGCACCGACACCTGGGCAAAAACCATCCCGTCGTCGACATTCTTCTCCGTCATGTTGTAGTAGAGATACCCGGCCCCGACACCGACCGTCGGCAAGCGCTTGCCGCGCTCCATGCGCGTCTGGTACCTCTGTGCCTCAACGTTCTTTTCGGCCAATTGATACTCGACCCTCCGATCGACGGCCTCGATGGTCGAGAGGTTGTCCTTCAGGGCGACGATCTGCCAGTAATAGGTATCGGTCTGCTCGCGCACCTCGCCTTCGGTTTTCCGCACCTGCAGTTGCCCGACCTCCTCGCCCAGGCATGCAAGTTTGTTGCCGTTGACGATTTTCAGGCCGGCGAACACGGGCTGAACGGCCGTCACACAGCCGAACATGCCGCGCTTGACCATCGAGATCGGCAGATTCATCGTCCCCATCTGGGGGATCGTCAGCCCGAAATCGGCCTGCACCAGCCCGTGCTGAGCCTGGAAGGCGCCGCCCGAAGCGGAGATCTGCGGGAAATAGTTCGTCAAGGCCTCGCGACGGGTCTGCAGGGCAGCCTCGAGATCGAAGCGTGCATCTTGCAGCGTGCGGTTGTGCTCGACGGCGGCCTGACGGCACTCCTCAAGCGTGAGGCTCCGGGCCCCGGCCTGCCCGATGGAAAGAAGGCCCGCCGTCAAAAAGAGAGCTATGAATCGTGTTTTCATCACTACTTGTAGATTTTGGAATAGAGAACCGGAAGAATCGTCACCACGAGGATCAGCGACCCGATGCCGCCGGCAAAGATCGTCACGCCGACCGGCGCCCAGAAACTGCTGCCTCCGAACATCATCGGCACCACGCCCACGGCCGTCGTGGCCGTCGTCAGGAAGATGGGCACCATGCGGCGCTTGCCGGCGTCGTAGGCGGCCAGACGCGCCGACCAGTGGCACGTTTTGCGCTTGCCTTCGGCGTGCTGATACATCAGGATGACGTTGCGCACGATCATGCCCAGCAGCGTGATGAATCCCAGCAAGGAGGTCAGGCCGATCGTGAAGCCGGCGATCCACAACCCCACCATCGCCCCGAACAGACAGAGCGACATGGCGGCCATGATGACCAGCGAGATGCCGAACTTGCGGAAGTTGACGAGGATAAAGAAGAAGATGATGACCAGCGAGATGGCCAGTCCGCAGATAATCGGCGGGAGGTTCTCCTCATCGAATTCGCGGGCACCTCCCACCTCGGTTGCAACCCCTTGCGGCAAGCGGAGTTCGTTGTCGATCACGCTACGGATCTCGGCCGTTTTCCGCATGGCATTGACGCCGCGCTGGAGATCGGCCGAAACGGTGATGCAGCGCATTCCGTTACGGTGGACAATCTTCGACTCGCTCCAGCGGGGTTCGACCGAGGCGATCTGGCGCAGGGGGGGGGGCACTCACGCCTGGGACGAGCGACGAGACATACGTATCGGCGACATCCGACAGCGAGCGTTCACCGTCGCAGTCTTCGTTTTTCAGCACAACGGGCACCTTGTAGTCTCCCTCCCAGACCGCCCCGACGGCCACATCGCCGGCCGCAAGAGCCAGATTGGCGGCCGTCATCGTGCGCGTGACGCCCAACTGGGCGGCCGTCACGGGATCGAGCGTCACCTCGGCAATAGCCCGCGGCTCCTCGTAATCGGAGTGGATCCACTGCAGGCCGTCGACAGCGCGCATGCGATCCATCAGACGTTCGGCGGCCACGTGCAGCGAATCGAGGTCATCGCCGTAAAAGCGGAACTCGAGCGAGGGGACATTCTGGTAGTCCAGCTGCTTGAACTTGACGTAAGCCTCGGGGAAACGGTCGGCCCAGCGGTCGGCATACTCGTCGAGGACCTCCTCCGTGGCCTCGATCGACACGGTGTTGACGATAAACTGCGCAAAGTTTTTTCCGGCGATCTGCGGGGCATAGCTCATCTGGAAGCGGGGCGACGAACAGCCTACGAACGACGTGACGGACTTTACCCGATCGTCGGCACGCAGCATCCGGTAGAGGTTCTGCACACGGTCCGTCAGCGAGACCTTACCCTCCGGACGGGGTTGCACGACCGGGATGATCAGCACCTCGAGGAAGGGGATCACCAGCACGGCCAGCAGCAGCGAGACCATCAGATTGATCGTCACCGTCCAGGGGAAGAAATTCAGGAAGTCGCGGAACATGCCCGACAAGGTGAAGAGCAGCGGATAGAAGATCATGCAGATGCAGACCGTCGCCAGAAGCAGCGAGGGGAAGAACTCGCGGGCGCTCTCGACGGCGGCATACCAGCGCGAATAGCCTCGTCCGAGGTAGTCGAGATAGCCGTCGATGACGACGATCGAGTTGTCGACGATCATTCCCAGCACGACGATCAGAGCGGCCAGCGTCACCGTGTTGAACGGGATGCCGCACAGATACATCACCCCGATGGAGATGAACATCGACAGGGGGAATGGTGATGGCGGCCACCAGCGCCACGACTCCGGCCGGCAGCTGGGCCTTGAACGAGACGAGGCCGTGTTTGATCTTCGACCAGACTTCGTCCTTGTTGTTGACATCGTCGTTGAGTTCGACCATCACGTAACACATGCCGTTCTGCGACGTGGAGGTGGCCTTGTGGCGTTTGACCTCCTTGTAGGTCATCAGGAACTGTTCGAGGGGCCTGGCCAGCTGCAGCTCGACCTCTTCGGAGGCAGCGCCGGGATAGAGGCCGACGACCACCCCCTGGCGGATCGTATACTCGGGGAACTCCTGCTTGGGAATGCGCGCCAGCGCATAGATTCCGAAGAGGAACAGACAGCCGATGATGAGGAACGTGATGCGGAAGTTCCGCATGGCCCAGGCTATGACGTTGTTCGAGCTTTTCATTGCAGTACGACTTTGGAACCCTGACCGATCTTCTGCATGCCGTCGACAACGATGCGGTCACCCTCCCGGAGGTCCTCTTCGATCACGACGCCGTTTTCGACGAAGCGTCCCGTGCGGACATCGGCCCTGACGACCGAATCGCCCTGGACACGCCATACGAAACGGGCACCGTTGCCGGCCTGCTGTACGGCCCTCACGGGCACGGCGATCTCCTCGAGGGCCGTTGCGGGCGTCACCGCCACGCGACAAACCATTCCGGGAAGCAGCCGTCCGTCGCGGTTGCCCAACGACGCGCGTACGTCAGCTGCTGCAGACGCTGCGATGCATCGCGGGCCTGTCCGAAAGCGGCCCTGGCGGCCTCGAAGGTCTGGCGGGCCGAGGTAGGATCGAGTTCGGCCAGCAGTTCGCCTTTTCGGACACGGGCGCCCCCGTCGGCACAGACTCTCATCAGGGTTCCCGCGACGGGGAAACTGAGAGCAGCGGAGTTCTGCTCCTCGATCACACCCACATAAATACCGGCATTGATGTCCTCGCGGGGTTCGACGACGAGGGATTCGTCGAGGAGGAGCAGCCGGCCGCCAGCAGGAGCAGGGCTCCAAAAACAGCACGTTTCATATCGAAGAAATTTTTTACATTGGATTTTGGTGCAAAGGAAGGTTTTTCGGGGAGAAGGGGAAAGGCCGGCCCATTGTTTTTTGTTCCAAAGGTTCGATCCGGATCACTGCCGACCTGAAACATTGCACGCTGGTCTCCCACACGATGTTTGTCTGCCCGCCGGGCCGGATCGTCCAGGTGGAGTCGCAGGAAAAGGCTTTCGTATTCCTTATATTGTGTGAAGAGGAGTTCATCAACCGGATCCACATCGACATGAAACAACTTCTGCACCTGTTCATGGCGGTTCGCGAGCATCCGTATCTGACCTTGAGTGACGAGGAGTGGTCGGACATCACGCGTTCACTCGAAGAGATCTCCGGCGAATGGCATCGGCAGCGTCGCGATTCGCTGTCGGAGGAGATTCTGCTCACGCTTTTCCGGGCCCTGGCCTACCGGATCTGCCGGGCGATCGACGACCAGCTCGGGCAACGTTCCGGCGACAAACAGGCCAAAGATACGGCCCGCGGCCGCAATGCCTTCTATTTCAACACATTCATCGAGGAGCTTTCGCGCAACTACATGCAGGAGCGCAGCGTGGGCTTTTACGCCGAGCGGCTCCATCTGACCCCGAAATACCTCACGACGCTGCTGCGCACCACGACCGGCCGCACAGCCACGGAATGGATCGATGAATATGTGGTTCTCGAAGCGAAAAACCTGCTGAAGTACTCGACCATGAACATCCAGGAAATCGCCTACTACCTGCACTTTTCGAACCAGTCGTTTTTCGGCAAATATTTCAAGCAGCATACCGGCATGACCCCGTCGGCCTACCGGTCGATCAAATAGACGAGGAAGCATTTTTCGGGAGTCATCTGCCCAAAATTTTCTATCTTTACGGCCGAAAAAACTACCGTCATGAAAAGCCTGCTCACCACACTCAAGGGACACCCGACGCTCAAGGCGGAGACGACCTACTCGATTCTCTTCACCATCGGCTTCTGTCACCTGCTGAACGACATGATCCAGTCGGTCATCCCGGCCATGTATCCGATCTTCAAGGAGAGCTTCGGCTTCACCTTTGCCCAGATCGGCCTCATCACGCTGGTATTCCAGATCACCTCGTCGATCTTCCAGCCCTTCGTCGGGCTCTATGCCGACCGCCATCCGCAACCCTACTCGCTCTCGCTGGGGATGTGCCTTTCGCTGGCGGGGCTTGTGGCGCTCTCCTTCACCTCGGCCTACGGGGCCATTCTTGCCACGGTAGCCCTCATCGGCGGAGGCTCGTCGGTCTTCCATCCCGAGGCTTCGCGGGTAGCCCAGTTGGCCTCGGGCGGCCGCAAGAGTCTGGCACAGTCGATCTTTCAGGTCGGCGGCAACGGCGGTGCCGCCATCGGGCCGCTGCTGGCGGCACTGATCGTCCTGCCCTACGGCCAACACGCCGTGGGATGGTTTGCCGGCGCAGCGCTGCTGGCCGCCGTGCTGCTGTTGCGCGTAGGCAACTGGTACAGCCTGATGCTCACGGGGCCGAATACACCGCTCCGCAACCGGACGATCACCCCTTGCACGCTTCCGCGCACGAAGATCCGCCATGCGATGTGGATCCTCGTCGTAATGATCTTCTCGAAGTACTTCTACACGTCGTGCATGACGAGCTACTTCACCTTCTTTCTGATCGACCGTTTCGGCGTCACGGTCCAGCAGTCGCAGCTGTGCCTGTTCGCCTATCTGGCGGCCTTCGCCACCGGGACGCTGCTGGGCGGTTTTCTGGGCGACCGCTACGGGCGCAAATACGTCATTCTGTTTTCGATCTTCGGCGCGGCGCCCTTTGCGCTGGCGCTGCCCTACCTGAATCTCTTCTGGACCATCACGATGTCGATTCTCGTCGGGCTGATCATCGCCTCGGCCTTCTCGGCGATTCTGGTCTATGCCACCGATCTGATGCCGGACAAGGTGGGAATGATCTCGGGGATCTTCTTCGGACTGATGTTCGGACTGGGCGGTATCGGCTCGGCCTTTTTCGGATGGCTGGCCGACCATACGAGCATCGAGTTCATCTTCCGGGCCAGTTCCTACCTGCCGCTGCTGGGCATCATCGCCCTGCTGCTGCCGGACATACGCCCCGCGGCGGGTCCCGGATTACAGTCCACTGAACATACAACCCACTAACTGAATATGAAACACATGAAACGTATCACCTTGCTGCTGCTCTTTGCAGCGGGGCTTGCGCTTCCGACGCAGGCCGAACCCGTCACGTTGAAACTGATCTCCTGCAATTTGCGCAACAGCGGCGCCGACGATGGAGCGAATTCGTGGCAATACCGCCGGGAAGCCACTCCGCGGATGTTGTCCGAGGAGGCACCGGATCTGTTCGGCGTCCAGGAGGCACTGGCCGACCAGCTTCAGTTTCTCGATCAAGCGTGCCCGGCCTACGCGCGCGTAGGAGTCGGCCGTGACGACGGCGCCACCCGCGGCGAGACAATGGCGATCTACTATCTGCGCGACCGGTTTGAACTGCTCGACAGCGGCACCTTCTGGCTGAGCGAGACGCCGGATCAGGTATCGCGGGGATGGGACGGAGCCTGCAACCGTACGGCCACGTGGGTTCACCTGCGCGACAAGGCATCGGGGAAGAGCTTCTTCTATTTCAACACGCATCTGGATCACCGCGGAAGCATGGCACGCGAGCTGGGAATAGCACTGCTGACCGAAAAAATCCGAGAGATAGCGGGCCGGAAATCGGCCGTTGTTCTGGGTGGAGATTTCAATTCGTCAACCGAAAGTCCGATCTTCAAGCCCCTGAACCGATGGATGAAGTCAGCCCGCGCAAAAGCCAAACAGACAGACAACAAGGGAACCTATAACGGATACGGAGCAGCGCCCGATACGATTGTCATCGACCACCTCTACTTCCGGGGTCGGATGCATTGCGAACGCTTCGCCACGCTCGACGGCAACTACGGCGTGCCCTACCTCTCGGACCACTACCCGATCGAGATCGTCTTCACACTCTGAGATCGCAGCCACAGCCTGCCGCGCATCATCGGATCACGCGTTACGGTTGTCCTTGCGACAAAAACCCCGGTCACACATGCGACCGGGGTTTTCTCATGCCTGCGGACCGGAAGGCGGCCGTATCCACTTCCCGGGCCCGGGCACCCTCCACCTTGGGACCGGCTTTTAAGCCGGCGCCCCTAGAACCGGTCTCTTAGACCGGTGCCGCGGAGAAAGACCTGCCGAATCAACGGCGTCTGATAGGCATAGGAGAAGAACTCTACGGAGGGCATGGGCCGCGTCACGAAGAAGTTGGCCACCTTACCGGGGGTGATGCTCCCGAAGTCGCGACTCAGCCCCATGGCACAGGCACCGTTGAGCGTTGCGGCGTGAATGGCCTCGGCCGGCGTCATCCGCATGCGGATCGAGGCCAGCGAGACCACCATGCGCATGTTCCCCGAGGGCGACGATCCGGGATTGTAGTCCGAAGCCAGCGCCACGGGCAGCCCGGCAGCGATCATCTCCCGGGCCGGAGGATAACTCATCCCGAGGAAGAAGGCGGCCCCGGGCAGCAGCGTAGGCATCGTCTGCGAACCGCGCAACGCCTCGATCTGGGCCCGGCCGGCCCGCTCGAGATGGTCGACCGAGAGGGCGCCGCACGCAACACCGACCTCGACACCACCCGAAGCGGCCAACTCGTCGGCATGAATCTTCGGCCGCAGACCATACTGACGACCGACAGCAAGAATGCGCCGTGTCTCGTCCACCGTGAAGAAACCCTCGTCGCAGAAAACATCGACAAAATCGGCCAACCCCTCGCGGGCCACCGCCGGGATCATCTCCCGACAGACCAGATCGACATACTCCCCCTGCCGGCCGCGATAGGCCCGCGCCACGGCATGGGCCCCGAGAAACGTGGCCCGCACTTCGAGAGGTGCCGTCTGGCGGATGCGGCGAATGACGCGCAGCATCTTCAGCTCGTCCTCGGTAGAAAGGCCGTAGCCGCTCTTGATCTCCACACAGCCGGTCCCCATGGCGATAATCTCCCACACGCGTTCCATAGCTTGCCGGTAAAGCTCCTCCTCGGAGGTGGCGTGCAGCCGGTCGGCCGAATTGAGAATCCCGCCTCCGCGCCGGGCAATCTCCTCGTAGGAGAGGCCGTGGATCTTGTCGAGAAACTCCTGCTCGCGGCTTCCGGCATAGACCAGATGGGTGTGCGAATCGCAGAACGAGGGAAAGAGCATTCCGCCTTCGGCATCGACCTCTTCATCGGCCGTGACACCGTCCAGCGAAGCCATTTCGCCGAAAGCGGCGATCCGCTCTCCCTCGACCAGCAGCCAGGCGTCGGCCAGTGTTTCGAGCCGATCCATCTCCGCACCGCAGATCCACAGCCGTTCCTCGGGCTGAATGCCGACCACACGGCCGATGTTCTTGACCAACAGCCGTTTCATCGTTCTTCACGCAGAAATTCCACCGAAGCGGCAATGTGGCGACACATCACCTGATCGTTGTCAATGAAGGGGACCCGCTGCCGATAATCAGCGAGCATCTGCTCCAGGGCAGGCGACGTGCGGGCGGGACGCCGGAACTCGATGGCCTGCGCGGCATTGAAAAGTTCGATGGCCAACACGCGCTCCGTGTTACCGACCACGCGCCAGAGTTTCGTGGCGGCGTTCGAACCCATGCTGACGTGATCCTCCTGCCCCTGCGACGAGGGAATCGAGTCGACCGACGCCGGCATGCACAAACCTTTGGTCTGACTGACGATCGACGCCGCGGTATACTGCGGGATCATGAAACCGCTGTTCAGACCGGGATTGGCCACCAGGAACTTCGGCAACTCGCGGGCTCCGGAGATCAGCTGATAGGTCCGCCGCTCGGAGATGTTGCCCAACTCGGCCAGCGCAATGGCCAGAAAATCCATCACCAGCGCAATGGGCTGTCCGTGGAAGTTGCCGGCCGAGACAACCATGTCCTCCTCGGGGAAGACCGTCGGGTTGTCCGTCGGGGAGTTGATCTCGGTTTCAAGCACGCCGGCCACATAGTCGATCGTGTCCTTCGAGGCGCCGTGTACCTGCGGCATACAGCGGAACGAATAGGGATCCTGCACGTGCTTCTTCGGACGCGCGATCAGCTCGCTGCCCTCCAGCCAATGGCGGATAGCGCGGGCGGTGGTGAGCTGCCCCTTGTGGGCGCGGATCTTGTGCACCTCGTCGCAGAAGGGCTCGATGCGGCCGTCGAAGGCATCGAGCGAGAGGGCTCCGATGCGGTCGGCCCACTCGCTCAGCCGCTGTGCGGCGAGCACCGACCAGACACCGTAGGCACTCATGAACTGCGTACCGTTCAACAGCGCCAACCCCTCCTTCGACTGCAGCTCGACGGGCTTCCAGCCCAACTCCTCGAGCACTTCGCCGGCGGGTCTCACACGCCCTTCGCACTCGACTTCGCCCAAACCGAGCAACGGCAGACTCATGTGGGCCAGCGGAGCCAGATCGCCCGAGGCACCCAGCGAACCCTGCTGATAGATCACAGGCAGGATATCGCGGTTGAAAAACTCGACGAGCCGTTCGACCGTTGCCAGCTGCACACCCGAATAACCGTACGCCAGCGACTGAATCTTAAAGAGCAGAATCAGACGGACGATCTCCGAAGGGACGCGTTCGCCCGTACCGCAGGCGTGCGACATGACCAGATTTCGCTGCAGCTGCGCCAGATCGTCGCCTCCGATCGAGATGTCACACAGCGACCCGAAACCGGTCGTAATGCCGTAAATCGGCTGATCGGGATTCTCCATCTTGCGATCGAGATACTCGCGGCAGCGGACAATGCGTCGCCGGGCATCCTCCGAGAGGTCGATCTTCAGGTGGCGTTCCATGATTTCGCGGACGCGGGCCAGCGTCAGCCGCTCCGCCGAGATATGATGATGTTCCATATCAAATAATCGTTGTTACTCGTTTTTTTTCAAAGCGTTGCGCACTAGTTCGTTGTTGGCCGCATGGGGCATCGTCACCTGCAGATCGGGCGTACGCTCCATCTGACGGCGGATGGTGGCCTGTGCCCCCTCG